>NZ_JMQK01000010.1:0-177827 GCF_000705355.1 Pseudorhizobium marinum | reverse complement strand
ATAAAACCATGACCAAGTCTCTCGCATCCACCATTGCCGCCGCCCTGATCGCTTCCGCCTCCTTCGGCGGCGCAGCCCTCGCAGCCGGCGACTACTATGACGGCGCCTCCAAGAACGTCTCGGCCAGCCACATCGACCGCACGCAGACCAACAGCATCGGCGATCGTGACCAGCGCTTCACCCAGGCTCCGGATCAGACCATCGATCGTGGCGACTACTTCGTCGGCGCAACCCGCCCGGAGTAATCCGAGTCGTTCATTCAAGACATCAGCCCGTGCACCTCAGGTCGCAAACTTGCTGCCGGGCGTAAAATCCAAAGGATAAAACCATGACCAAGTCTCTCGCATCCACCATTGCCGCCGCCCTGATCGCTTCCGCCTCCTTCGGCGGCGCAGCCCTCGCAGCCGGCGACTACTATGACGGCGCCTCCAAGAACGTCTCGGCCAGCCACATCGACCGCACGCAGACCAACAGCATCGGCGATCGTGACCAGCGCTTCACCCAGGCTCCGGATCAGACCATCGATCGTGGCGACTACTTCGTCGGCGCAACCCGCCCGGAGTAATCCGAGTCGTTCATTCAAGACATCAGCCCGTGCACCTCAGGTCGCAAACTTGCTGCCGGGCGTAAAATCCAAAGGATAAAACCATGACCAAGTCTCTCGCATCCGCCATTGCCGCCGCCCTGATCGCTTCCGCCTCCTTCGGCGGTGCAGCCCTCGCTGCCGGCGACTACTATGACGGCGCCTCCAAGACCACCGCTGCCAGCCACATCGACCGCACGCAGACCAACAGCATCGCTGACCAGCGCGCCGCTCAGGCTCCCGACCAGACCATCGACCATGGCGACTACTACGAAGGCGCCAATCGTCCCGAATAATCGGAACGTTCATTCAAGACCCCGGCCAGCCGCACCTCAGGTCGCAAACTCGGTGCGGCGGCCGCAAAATTTCAAAGGATAAAACCATGACCAAGTCTCTCGCATCCACCATTGCCGCCGCCCTGATCGCTTCCGCCTCCTTCGGCGGCGCAGCCCTCGCAGCCGGCGACTACTATGACGGCGCCTCCAAGAACGTCTCGGCCAGCCACATCGACCGCACGCAGACCAACAGCATCGGCGATCGTGACCAGCGCTTCACCCAGGCTCCGGATCAGACCATCGATCGTGGCGACTACTACGAAGGCGCAAACCGCCCGCAGTAACCGGCCACCGCTGCCAGGTTCGTCGCAACGATCCACCGCTTTGCGCGACGAACCGGAAATCCAAGGACAACTTTCATGAAGAACATTATTGCTGGCATGATGGCGCTCGGCGTCATCGCCGCCGCTTCCTCCGGTCTTGCCGCAGATGGCGAGTATTACACCGGCGCCAAGACCACGACGTCAGGCATCGACAGAACCCATACGGGCAGCATCGGCGATCGGGAGGGAATGCAGATCAAGACCTCGCGGGACAACCGCATGCCCTTCGATACGACGGATCGAGGCGATTACTACGAAGGCGCGCAACGGCCTCATTAAGGCCATCTGCCGCTTCTGATACAAACTGAAAAAAACCAGCCGCGAGCGGCTGGTTTTTGCAGTTCATTCAAGACACCGGCTGAAAGGCGGGTCGCAATCGCCCTTCACCTGTTCGCGAGCAATGGTCTCTCAATCACTGCCCACACGGACACCATAGATTAACGAATCATACGAATCAACGTTGGACAGGCCCGACCTCTCCAAGAATCTCCGATCCCGTGTTCTTGCGACCGCGACACAAGAGACAGAGTGTCACACTTAGGCGAATTTCGGTTCACATCCACTTGATCTTTCAGTGTTTTCTTTGTGAACGCCTGATGCAATCTCTGGGGAACGATGTTCGTCGGTCCGGGTTATCCCAGTGCAAGCCGGCACCGATCAGCCGCTCGCAAGAGATAAAAGGACAAAAGACATGAAAACCTACATCAAGACAGGCTTTACGGCCGCACTCATCGCTTCGGCCACCTTTGCAGGTTCCGCCATGGCGCAGTCGACGCAGTATCAGCCGTATGCGGACTCGCCTTCGGCCGTTGACGACACCACTGTCGACCGTTCGACCACGGGCAGCATCTACCCGTTCAACCAGGGCATGACCCGCAGCAACATGTCGAACAGCAACATCGACAACTCCACCGACACTGGCGACTACTACGAAGGCGCAATGCCTCCGACCAACTAAGCAGTTCCTTCAAGCCACCGTTCCCGCTCGGGTCGCAACCAGCGAGCGGGGTCGAAATGAGAAGGCCGGCGAAAGCCGGCTTTTTCTTTGCGCGGCGGACATTCAGCCGGGCCGAGGCCTTTCCGCCGCCGCCCTCTTCCATTTCCCGCCCCTCCTGAACCGAAGATGAACCCTTGCCTCAGCGTGAGTTCAGGGCCGAAGCCTATGGTCTTCCCATCGGGTTTGGGGAAACGCACATGTCCACTCTGGTTCGCCGCTTCATCATCGTCACCTTGCTCTGCGCCAACTTCGCCATCCTGTTCACGGCCCTGGTCGCGCAGCCCAGCCAAAGATCCTCGGCACTCCTGACGGGTCCGTCGGCGACCTGCTCCCCGTCCGCATTCCGCTGTGGATTGGCCCTATGAGCCGGCGCAGACGCACAGCAGGCGCGGTCGTGACCGCGCTTCGCCTGACGGTAGCGGCACTGGCACTGGTCGGACCACTGGCCGCCGTCACCGTTCAAACGTCGGAACACGGGCTGTTTCCCAAGCAGGGCGCCGGCCTGGTGCTCTTCGTCAGCCTTCAGCGGCAGTCCATGAGCTGATGCCGGACGATAGGCGCTGTCTGTGTTTTGCTTGTTACGGACTTCGATCTATAATGGTGCATGAGCAAACGAATCTCCTCCTTCACCAATCCTTCCTCCATCATCCCGAGCGCCTATGAGCCGCGTGTCTTTGACGACGCCACGGCCGCCGTCGACGCGCTGACCGAACTCTACGAGCGCAACACTGGCTTTCTCGTGGAGGCGTTCGGGGCGCTCGCAAAGGGGGCTCCGGTCACGGGCCGATACCGCGCCTGCTATCCGCAGGTCAGCATCGAGACGACCTCGTTCGGCCACGCCGACTCCAGACTCTCCTACGGGCATGTCACTTCCCCCGGCGTCTATACGACGACGGTGACCAAGCCGAAGCTGTTCCGCCGCTACCTGATCGAACAGCTCGATCTCCTGATGCGCAACCATAGCGTCCCGGTGACGGTCTCGGAATCCGACACGCCGATCCCGCTGCATTTCGCCTTCGGCGAGGGTGCGCATGTGGAGGCGTCCGCGACCGCCAGCCTGTCCGACGTCAGCCTGCGCGACCTCTTCGATACGCCCGATCTCAACACGACCGACGACCTGATCGCCAACGGCGAATACGATCAGGTACCCGGCGAGCCGGCGCCGCTGGCGCCCTTCACGGCGCAGCGCATCGATTACTCGCTGGCCCGGCTCAGCCATTACACCGCGACCAGCGCCGATCACTTCCAGAACTTCGTGCTGTTTACCAACTACCAGTTCTACATCGATGAATTCGCCGCCTGGGCCCGCGAGATCATGGCCAGGGGCGGCGACGGCTATGATGCCTTCGTCGAACCCGGCAATGTCGTGACGATGGCTGGCTCCGTCAGGGATGATACGGGCGTCGTCGGCCGCATGCCGCAGATGCCGGCCTATCATCTCAAGAAGGCGGGCCACAGCGGCATCACCCTCGTCAACATCGGGGTCGGCCCTTCCAACGCCAAGACGATCACCGACCATATCGCGGTGCTTCGCCCGCATGCCTGGCTGATGGTCGGCCATTGCGCCGGTCTTCGCAACAGCCAGCGGCTCGGCGACTACGTGCTGGCGCATGCCTATGTGCGCGAGGACCATGTGCTCGATGACGACCTGCCCGTCTGGGTGCCGATCCCGGCGCTGGCGGAAGTGCAGCAGGCGCTCGAGGATGCTGTCGAGGAGATCACCGGCTACGAGGGCTTCGAGCTGAAGCGCATCATGCGCACCGGAACGGTCGCCACCATCGATAACCGCAACTGGGAACTGCGCGACCAGCGCGGTCCGGTCAAGCGGCTGTCGCAGTCACGCGCCATCGCGCTCGACATGGAATCGGCGACGATCGCGGCCAACGGCTTCCGCTTCCGCGTGCCCTACGGCACGCTGCTCTGCGTTTCCGACAAGCCGCTGCACGGCGAGCTGAAGCTGCCCGGAATGGCCACCGCCTTCTACCGGACGCAGGTCAGCCAGCACCTGCAGATCGGTATCTGCGCGGTCCAGAAGCTCGCGGCCATGCCGATCGAACGGCTGCATTCGCGCAAGCTTCGCAGCTTCTACGAGACTGCTTTCCAGTAGGCGGCCCACCCGTGGGCACCGTGACCGCTACTCCCTGACGGTGTCGCGCAGGTGGTCGAGGCCCTTGCGCAGGGTATCGACCATCTCGTCGACCTCCGAACGCGCGATGATCAGTGCCGGTGACGCCAGCATCCGGTCGTCGGTCGCGCGCATGACGAGGCCGTTGTCGAGGCAGTGGTTGCGCACCAGCGTGCCGACGTCGTCGGGACTTGAGTAGCGGCGGCGGGTCGATTTGTCGGCGGCGAGCTGGAGACCGCCGATCAGGCCGACGCTTTCTGCCTCGCCCACCACCTCATGGTCCTCCAGGCTTTTCCAGGCCTGCGCGAAATAGGGGCCGATGTCGTCGCGCACCCGCTCGACCAGCCCCTCCTCCTCGATGATGCGCAGGTTTTCCAGCGCCGCGGCGGCGCAGACCGGATGACCGGAGTAGGTGAAGCCGTGGTAGAAACCGCCGAGTTCCTCCACCATCACCTCCGCCACCCGGTCGCTGACCAGCACGCCGCCGATCGGCAGATAGCCGGAAGAGAGGCCCTTCGCGATCGGCGCCAGATCCGGCTCGACGCCGTAGTGCTGGTGGCCGAACCAGGACCCCAGGCGGCCAAAGCCGCAGATCACCTCGTCGCAGACGAGCAGAATGTTACGCTCCCGGCAGATACGGGCAATTTCCGGCCAATAGGTGTCGGGCGGGATGATGACGCCGCCGGCGCCCTGGATGGGTTCGGCGACGAAGGCAGCGACATTGTCCTCGCCCAGTTCGTCGATCTTCTCCTCCAGTTCGCGCGCGACCTTCAGGCCGAAGTCGGCGGGTGAGAGGTCGCCGCCCTCGGCGTACCAGTAGGGCTGGTTGATGTGGGAGATGCCCTCGATCGGCAGGTTGCCCTGCTCATGCATCAGCTTCATGCCGCCGAGCGAGGCGCCGGCGACCGTCGAGCCGTGATAGGCGTTCTTGCGGGCGATCACCTGGGTCTTGGTCGGCTTGCCGAGCGCCTTCCAGTAGACGCGCGCCATGCGGAACCAGGTGTCGTTCGCCTCCGAGCCGGAGTTGGTGAAGAAGACGCGGTTGAGCTTGTCGCCGGTGTGCGAGGCGATCTTCTCGGCCAGCAGCGTCGCCGGCGCCGTCGTGGTGCCGAAGAAGGTGTTGTAATAGGGCAGCTCCTGCATCTGCCGATAGGCCGCCTCGGCAATCTCCTTGCGGCCGTAGCCGACGTTGACGCACCAGAGACCGGCAAAGCCGTCGAGATATTTCCGGCCGTGGTTGTCGAAGATATGGACGCCCTCACCCCTCTGGATGATGCGCGTGCCGGCGGCATTCAGCTTCTTCATGTCGGAGAAGGGATGCAGGTGGTGGGCCGCGTCGATGGCTCCGAGGTTGGAAAGGGGCATGTCGGTCATGGAGCGGTCTCCGCCTTGCGATTGTGTGCGCAATTCTTATCGGCTACGAACGAGGCTCCGCAACCTCCTTAAAAGACATTCCCCATGGCCGACGACACTGCCCCGCCCCGCATCGAGATCCTGCTCGTCGGCATGAACGGAGACCTGCGCGGCAAGCAGATCCCGCTGGAGGCGGAAAAGAAGGTCTGGGACGGTTCCGTGCGGCTCCCCTCCTCCACCCAGTCGCTCGACATCTGGGGCGACGACAACGACGACATCACCGGCCTGTCGCTGTCGATCGGCGATCCGGACGGGCTCTGCATCCCGGACCGGCGCAGCCTGGCGCCGATGCCCTGGGCACCTAACGGTTCGCAGCAGGTGCTCTCGACGATGCATGATCTCGACGGGAGCCCGAGCTTCATGGATCCGCGGGCCATCCTCGCGGCCATGCTCTCGCGCTACGAGGAGCGCGGCCTGACGCCGGTGGTCGCCACCGAGCTCGAGTTCTACGTGGTGGAGGACGATTGGCGGGAGACGGGCGTGCCTCGCCCGCCGCAGCGACTGACCTACCGCGGCGACCCGAACGGTTTCCAGCTCTACGACATGACGGCCGTCGACGCGCTCGACGACTATCTCCAGACGGTGCGGGCCTGGGCGAAGGCACAAGGCCTGCCCGCCGATGCCACGACGGCGGAATTCGGCCCCGGGCAGTTCGAGATCAATCTCCTGCACCGCCCCGACGCGCTGGCCGCCGCGGACGACTGCATCTACCTGAAGCGCATCGCCGAACAGGCCGCCCGCCGGCATGGGCTGAAATCCACCTGCATGGCAAAGCCCTATAGCGACCACGCGGGCTCCGGACTGCATGTGCATGCCAGCATCATCGACCGCAACGGCGAGAACGTGCTGGATGCCAAGGGCAAAGATCCGGCAGCTCTCCGCTCCGTCTGTGCCGGCATGCTGGACACCATGCGCGACGCACAGCTGATCTTTGCGCCCTTTGCCAATTCCTACCGCAGGTTCCAGCCCGGCTCCTTCGCGCCGGTCGATATCGACTGGGGCTTTGGCCACCGCGGTACGGCGGTTCGCATTCCCGACCAGAACGGACCGGCCGCACGCATCGAGCATCGCGTCGCCGGTGCCGACGCCAATCCCTACCTGCTGTTGACGGCGATCCTGGGCGGCATGCTGCTCGGGCTCGACGAAGACCTCGATCCGGGTCCGGCAACGCAGCCCGGCGAGGCGCCGTCCGGCAACCGGCGACTGACCCATGACTTCCTGACGGCGGTGGAGGATTTCTCCGCCTCGCGCTTCATCTGCGACGTGTTCGGCGCGCGGTATCAGCGGCTCTACGGCGACACGAAGCGGAAGGAGGCGATCGCCCATCTCCGCACCGTGTCCGACTTCGACTACAGGACCTATCTGCCGCGCATCTGAGACGCCTCAGATGCCGGCGCCGGCTTCCTGCGCCTGCTCTTCGACGGGCTTGCGCTCGACGAAGACCTTCAGCTCGCCGGCATGGATGCGGATCTTCACGTTGCGGTCCATCGGCAGAAGCTCACCGTCGATGACGCAGCGCACGTCCTTGCGTGCGCGCGGGAAACGCAGCTCCAGTTCCGTGGCGGTCATTGCGGTCACCGCATCGTTCTCCTTCAGCCGGCCGCGCAGGATGTCGAGCGTCAGCCGCGCGACCCCGCCGGGCGTCAGCGGATCGGCGATGTAGAATCCGAGGCGCCCACCCGTCAGATTGTCTGCGAACAGAAGCGGATCGGGACCGAACTCGTTGTTGGAGACGGAGATCGCCGATACCTTGCGCAGCCCGGTCTTTCCTCCGGCATCGAAATCGACCTGGAAGACCGGCGGGTTGAACATGACGCCGAGCACCGCCCTGGCGCTGGCGCGCATCTTGCCGAACCGGGAGCCGTAGGTCATCGAGTTGCGCAAGCGCACCATGCGGGCGTGAAGACCGGCCGAAAACTGATGGACGAAGCTTTTGCCGTTGGCGCTGGCGATATCCACCTGCTGCACATGCCCCTCGGCCAGGACATCCAGCACGCCCCAGATGTCCAGCGGCAGATGCAGCGACCGCGCAAAGAGGTTCATGGTGCCGGCGGGCACGACGCCGAGCGTCAGGCCGCTGCGCCAGGCGATATCGGCGGCGGCCGAGATCGTGCCGTCACCGCCGCCGGCAATCAGTCCCTCGATGCCCGGCGTGGCCGCGGCCCGCTCCATCGTCGCCACGACGTCCTTTCCGGCAACCACATGGCATTCGATCTGGTGACCCGCGTCCTTGAAGACTGCAGCCGAATGAGCGCAATAGGCGTCCATATCGGTGGTCCTGAAGGTTCCGCCATCGCGGTTGAAGACGGCAACAAGGTTCATCTGGCGCTCTCGATCAGCCTGGGGTTTAGCCGTGGAACAACGGCCTTTGGCGTAAATGGTTGCTCCGCTGCACCTGCGTCGGCGGGTCGAACTTGCGGCCAACGGACGTCACCGGCCCACTGACTGCGGACACGATGGGCACCTCAGGCTGCGGAGCGGACCTTCTGCTGCGGCGGCATCACAGCGGAGACCTGATCGTCGCCGCACATCACATGCTCGCTGCCCCAGAGGCGAAGGGCACTGATCACAGGCTCCAGCGTCTTGCCCAGGGGCGTCAGGTCATAATCCACGCGGGGCGGCACGACGGCATGGACGGTCCTGGAAACCAGTCCCGCCTCCTCCAGCTCCCGCAGCTGCTTGGTCAGCATCCGCTGGGTAACGGCGGGAATGCGGCGGCGCAGCTCGTTGAAGCGCAGGGTCCCCTCCTCCAGCAGATGGTGCAGGATGACGCCCTTCCACTTTCCATCGAGGAAGCTCAAGGTCGCCTCGACGGGGCAACCGGGAAAATAATCAATCAGCTTGGCGCGTGGGCGGGACATCGACGGTATCCATTTTGATACTATATGCCAAAAATGTGCATTCTTGCGGATTGCGCATATAGGCCGCATTGAAGCCCCACGCAACGAAACAAGGAGACCTCCATGCGCACCGTCGGCTTCAACATGCCCCAGCCCATTACCGCAGACACTTCGCTGATCGACATCGACCTGCCGATGCCGGCAGCCGCCGGCCGCGATCTGCTCGTCGAGATCAGGGCCGTCTCGGTCAACCCGGTGGACGCCAAGGTCCGCGCCTCCGCGGCGGTCGAGCCGGGCGATCACCGTGTCCTCGGCTATGATGCCGCGGGCGTGGTGAAGGCCGTCGGTCCGGAAGTCACCCTCTTCCAGCCGGGCGACGCGGTCTTCTACGCCGGTGCGCTCGACCGGCCGGGCACGAACGCCGAGTTCCATCTGGTCGACGAGCGGATTGTCGGACGCAAGCCGGAGAGCCTGAGCTTCGAGCAGGCGGCGGCGCTGCCGCTGACGGCCATCACCGCCTATGAGGCCATGCTGCACCGCATGAAGGTGCAGGAGCCCGTCCCTGGCGCGGCGAACGCGATCCTGATCATCGGCGGTGCCGGTGGCGTCGGCTCGATCGCCATCCAGCTGGCGCGGGAACTGACGGACCTGACGGTCATCGCCACGGCCTCCAGGCCGGAGACACAGGCGTGGATCCGCGACCTCGGCGCCCATCACGTGATCGACCACAGCCAGCCGCTGGCGCCGCAGGTCGAAGCTCTCGGGCTGGGCTCGCCGGCCTTCGTCTTCTCCACGACGGAAACCGAGCAGCATCTTGACGACATCCTGGCGCTGATTGCGCCGCAGGGCCGCTTCTGCCTGATCGACGACCCGAAGAACCCGATGGACCTGCGGCCGTTCAAGCGCAAGGCGCTGTCCATCCACTGGGAGCTGATGTTCACCCGGTCGCTCTACCAGACGGAAGACATGATCGAGCAGCACAAGCTCCTCGATCATGTCGCGGAACTGGTCGATGCCGGCCGCATCCGCACCACGCTTGCGGAGACCTATGGCACCATCAATGCCGCCAACCTCAAGCGCGCGCATGCGATGATCGAAAGCGGGCGCGCCAAGGGCAAGATCGTCCTCTCCGGCTTCTAGGCCGGCAGCTCGCCTTTCTCAGCCGACGGCTGCACCAGGCCGTCGGCTTTCCGGCTCATCGGAACTCCGGAACCGATGAAATCTCGCCTCTTATCAGACGGCGCGGATTGGATTATCGTGGCCCCGTCATTGCCAGCGGGGGCTCACATGGCGATATCTCAGGCATCCTCATTCGACAGTGCAATCGGTGCGATCACCGGCAGAACCTGGTTCGGCTATCTCGCCCGGATCGTGCTCACCTTCGGCTTCTGGGCAAGCGGGCTTGCCAAGCTGATCGGCTTTCAGGCCGGCATGGCCGAGATGGCGTATTTCGGCCTGGAGCCGGCGGCCGCCTTCAACATTGCCGTCATCATCACCCAGATCGGCGGATCGGCGCTGATCATCATGAACCGCTGGACCTGGCTGGGTGCCGGCGCCCTGGCGGTCTTCACGCTCCTGACGATCCCCATCGCCCATAACTTCTGGACGATGGAAGAGCCGTTCAAGACCATGGAATTCCATGTGGCGATGGAGCACATCACCGTCATCGGTGGCCTGATGGTGGTCGCCTGGAAGACGTCGCCCTAGGCCTGCAGCACCAAGACGCGGTCGCCGACGTTGACGCGCTCGTAGAGATCGATCACGTCGTGGTTCATCATGCGCACGCAGCCGCTCGACATGGCGTAGCCGATGGTCTGCGGCTGGTTGGTGCCGTGGATACGGAAATGCGTGTCGTTGCCGCCGCGGTAGAGATACATGGCGCGGGCGCCGAGCGGGTTGTTCGGGCCGCCGGGGACGCCGCCGGCATATTTCAGGTTCTTCTCCGGCTCGCGGCGGATCATGTTGGCCGTCGGCGTCCAGGTCGGCCATTCGGCCTTGCGCCCGACGTAGGCATTGCCCCGGAACGCCAGTCCCTCCTTGCCGACGCCGACGCCGTAGCGCATTGCCTGGCCGCCTTCCATCACGTGGTAGAGCCGGCGCGCCGGGGTATCGACGACGATGGTGCCCGGCTTGTGGGTGGTCTCATAGGCCACGACCTGGCGGCGCAGTTCCGGCTTGATCTTGTCGAGCGGCACCGCCCGCAGCGGGAACTGTTCGTCCGGCAGCGCGGCGTAATTGGCGCGGTGATCGACGCCGCTCGAGGCGCAGGCGGTCACAAAGAGCGGCAGTCCGAGCAAAAACCCGCGGCGGGAAATCGACATGAATCGTGTCCTTAAGGTGTCGTTTTGATGATCCGCAAATTAGGAAATTATGGTTAACGTACAGTGTATGGGAACCGTGATCTGTCAGGATCACGCCAACGTGTGCGGCTCGCCTCGGGCACTGAAACCACGTCGCAGCAAAAAGGGGCGACCGACCGATCACCCCTTTCCGAACACTCCAGTGCGAACACCCTTACATGCTCGGATAGACCGGCCCCTCGCCGCCCTGCGGCGGCACCCAGTTGATGTTCTGGTTGGGGTCCTTGATGTCGCAGGTCTTGCAGTGGACGCAGTTCTGCGCGTTGATGACGTAGACCTCCTCGCCGTCCTTTTCGACCCATTCGTAGACGCCGGCCGGACAGTAGCGGGTCGACGGACCGGCATAGATGCCGAGTTCGGAGCGCTTCTGCAGCTCCATGTCCTTCACCTGCAGGTGGACCGGCTGGTCTTCCTCGTGGTTGGTGTTGGAGAGAAAGACGGAGGACAGGCGGTCGAAGGTCAGGACGCCGTCGGGCTTCGGATAGGCGATCGGCTTGTGTTTTGCCGCCGGCTCCAGCGCCTCGGCATCGGTCTTCCCATGCTTCAGCGTGCCAAGGAAGGAGAAGCCGAGAAGCTGGTTCGTCCACATGTCGATGCCGCCGAGCGCGATGCCGAGGCCGGTGCCGAGCTTCGACCACAACGGCTTGACGTTGCGCACCCGCTTCAGGTCCTGGCCGATCGGGCCGGCACGCCATTCGTTCTCGATCTCGACCACTTCGTCGTTGGCACGACCGGCGGCGATCGCTGCGGCGATCTTTTCCGCCGCCAGCATGCCGGAGTGAACGGCGTTGTGGCTGCCCTTGATGCGAGGCACGTTGACGAGGCCGGCCGAGCAGCCGATCAGCGCGCCGCCCGGGAAGGAGAGCTTCGGCACCGACTGGTAGCCACCCTCGGTGATGGCGCGGGCGCCGTAGGAGATGCGCTTGGCGCCCTCGAAGGTCGAGGCAATGGCCGGATGCGTCTTGAAGCGCTGGAATTCCTCGAAGGGGTAGAGATAGGGGTTCTTGTAGTTCAGGTGCACGACGAAGCCGACGGCCACCAGGTTGTCGTGCAGATGGTAGAGGAAGGAGCCGCCGCCGGTCTTCATGCCGAGCGGCCAGCCGAAGGAATGCTGCACGAGGCCGGGCTTGTGGTTCTCCGGCTTCACCTCCCAGAGCTCCTTGAGGCCGATACCGTATTTCTGCGGCTCGCGGTCCTTCTGGAGGTCGTATTTGGCGATCAGCTGCTTGGCCAGCGAACCGCGCACGCCCTCGCCGATCAGCACGTATTTGCCGTGCAGTTCCATGCCGCGGGTGAAGGCGGGGCCCGGTTCGCCATTCTTCTCGACGCCCATGTCGCCGGTGGCGACGCCGCGCACGGCACCCTTGTAGTCGTAGAGGATTTCGGTCGCCGCGAAGCCAGGATAGATCTCGACGCCGAGCGCTTCCGCCTTTTCGGCCAGCCAGCGACAGACGAGGCCGAGCGAGACGATGTAATTGCCGTGATTGCTCATCAGCGGCGGCATCAGCATGTTGGGAAGGCGCACCGAGCCTGCCGGACCGAGGAACAGGAACTGGTCGTCCGTGACCGGCGTGGTGAAGGGATGCCCCTCCTCCTCGCGCCAGCCGGGCAGCAGCTTGTCGATGCCGGACGGATCGACCACCGCGCCGGAGAGGATATGGGCGCCGACTTCCGCGCCCTTTTCGAGCACGACGACGGAAAGCTCGGGATTGACCTGCTTCAGCCGGATGGCCGACGCCAGGCCGGCCGGGCCGGCACCGACGATCACCACGTCGAATTCCATGCTCTCGCGTTCGGGAAGTTCCATGTGCTCGCTCATCACCTGCTCCGCTTGCCGGCTCCGCTCCGGCATCCTTAACTTGTCTGACAACTCATTTGGCAAATGCCGATGCGCTTGTCGACCACCAAACGATAGTATCTCATGCCTCCAACGGCACCCGATACTTACCTTTACGTGAACGTAAGATATCGGCTCCGGCGGGAAAATCAAGTTTCGTCCGTGCCCACGACGCCTGCCCGCCATGGCCGGCCTTGCAATGCCCGGCCAAGTCTTGCATTTCCGTGGCAAACCCTAGCAGAGCAGCTCCCCGCATGACACTCATCGGCTCCCCCTCTCCCCTTGCATCCCAGGATCTGATCCAGCCGTTGTCCGGACTGCACCCGGACCTCGCCATCCTGACCGCCGAAGGTCTCGCCGGTCGCCATCCGGGCGAGCACCCCGAGAATTTCGGCGCGCAGATCATGGCGCAGCCATCGTCGACGGAGGCCGCCGCGGCGTTGGTTTCCTGGTGCGCGGACCATGACGTAACGGTCGTGCCGCAGGGCGGGCTCACCGGACTGGTCGGCGGCAGCATCAGCCGTCCGGGCGAGGTGATCCTATCGACGGCGCGCCTCAACCGCATCCTGTCGATCGCGCCGGAAGAGATGACGGCGACCGTCGAGGCGGGGGTGACGCTGGAAGCGCTGCAGCAGGCGGCGGCGGCGCACGGGCTGACAACCGGCATCGATCTCGGCTCGCGCGGCACGGCGACCGTCGGCGGCATGGTCTCCACCAATGCCGGCGGGATCCTCGCCTTCCGCAACGGCGTCATGCGCCACCAGGTCCTCGGCCTGGAGGCGGTGCTTCCCTCCGGTGCGGTGCTCTGCGACCTCACCCGGGTTGTGAAGGTCTCGGCCGGACCGGACCTGAAGCAGTTCTTCATCGGCGGCGAAGGCGCCTTCGGCTTCGTCACGCGCGTCGTGCTGACGCTGGAACCGCAGCGCCCGCACCGCGCGACCGCGCTGGTCGGCGTCGCCGATGCCCGTTCTGCGCTGGCGCTCGTGCGCCACTTCCGGTCGCGGCCCGCCGTCACGCTGGAAGCCGCAGAGATGATGTGGCCGCGCTACATCCGCGACCATGCGGCCCTGAAGGGGCTGGACCTGTCCTGGCTGGAAGCGGATGCCGCAGCCCTTCTCATCGAAGTCTCGGGGGAAAGCGTGGAGGCGGCGACGTCAGCGCTCGAAGCGGGGCTGGAGCAGCTTTGGGAACCGCTTGACCTCCAGGGCGGCATCGTGGCGCAATCGCTCGACCAGGCGCGCAAGTTCTGGGACATCCGCGAGGATTCAGGCTTCTACTACGCCGAGATCCCGCTGGCGGCCTCCTTCGACATCTCCGTGCCGCCGCTCTTCCTCGATGCCTATGTGGCAGGCCTCGAAAGCCGCCTGAAGGCGATCGATCCGACCTATGCCGCCTATGTCTACGGCCATATCGCCGACGGCAACCTGCATCTGACGCTGATCAAGAAGGGGCCGCTGCCGGACGCGGAACTGCAGGCCGTCGAAGAGGCCGTCTATACCGGCATCCACGAGGCGGGCGGCAGTTTTTCTGCAGAACATGGGGTGGGGCTGGAGAAGCGCCACGGCTACGAGAGCTTCGTGTCGCCGGAGAAGCAGGCCCTCGGGCGGGCGCTGAAACAGGCCCTCGATCCCAAGGGCCTGTTCAATCCGGGCAAGGTGCCGTTCTAGGCACCCTTCATTTCGTTACTTGCGGCGGTCGGGGCCGCCGTTGGCCTGCTTCGGCTTGCCCTTCTTGGCAAAGGGCTTGCCGTCGCCGGCGTAAGGCTTGGCGTCCTTGTTGAACGGCTTGCCTTCCTTCTTGAAGGGCGGCTTGTCCTTGAAGGGGCGATCGCCGGCCGGCTTTTCCGATGTCCGCTCGTCACGGATCTGCGGGGCACCGGAGAACTTCTTCTTCGGTTTGCCCTTCGACCAGTCGTCACGGGCGCCGTCGCGCGGCGGACGGTCCTCGTAGGACTTCTTGGCGTAGGGCTTGGATTCGGCCTGGCGGCTGAAATCCGGCGTACCATCGAGGCGCGTCACGCGGATGCCGCGCTCCAGCGTCTTGTCCTTGCCGATGGCCTCGGCGAAGCTTTCGGCATGGGCGGCGGAGATCTCGACGAAGGTTTCCTCCGTCTGCATCTTGATCGCGCCGATTTCCGTCTTGGTGAGATTGCCGTTGCGGCAGAGCATGGGGATCAGCCAGCGCGGTTCGGCATTCTGCTTGCGACCGACCGACAGCGAGAACCAGACGGAGGGACCGAATTCGCCGCGCGGGGCGCGGGGCGTGCTCTCGAACTCGGGGCGACCGTCGCCGCCCTCGCGGGGCTTGCGCACGGCGCCCGGCTGCACGGAAACCTCGATCAGGTCCTCCGGCGCCGACTGCTTGGAGCGGTAGAGGTTGACGAAGGCGGCCGCGAGCTTCTCGGCGCCATAGGTTTCGGCCAGCCGTGCGACGATATCCAGCTCCTCCTCGCGCGGCTTTTCCAGGAAGATCGGATCGGCAAGCAGGCGTTCCTGGTCGCGGCCGGTGACCTCCTCGGCCGACGGCGGACGGTCCCAGGTCGGCGTCACGTCGGCGCCGGCCAGCAGGCGCTCGGCCTTGCGGCGCTGGTTGACCGGCACGATCATCGCGCTGATGCCCTTGCGGCCGGCGCGGCCGGTACGGCCCGAGCGGTGCAGCAGGGTTTCCGAATTGGTCGGCAGGTCGGCGTGGATGACGAGATCCAGCCCCGGCAGATCGATGCCGCGGGCGGCAACGTCGGTGGCGATGCAGACGCGGGCGCGCCCGTCGCGCATGGCCTGCAGTGCATGGGTGCGCTCGTTCTGCGTCAGTTCGCCCGACAGGGCCACGACGTCGAAGTTGCGGTTGTTGAAGCGGGCGGTCAGGTGGTTGACGGCGGCGCGCGTCGAGCAGAACACGATGGCGTTCTTGGCGTCGTAATAGCGCAGCACGTTGACGATGGCGTTCTCGCGGTCGGCCGAGGCGACGAGCAGCGCGCGGTATTCGATATCCGCATGCTGCTTTTCTTCCGAGGTGGTGGCGATGCGAACCGCATTGCGCTGGTAGCGCTTTGCAAGCTTGGCGATGCCGGAGGAGACGGTCGCCGAGAACATCAGCGTGCGCCGGTCGTCGGGCGCCGATTCGAGAATGAACTCGAGGTCTTCGCGGAAGCCGAGGTCGAGCATCTCGTCGGCCTCGTCGAGCACGGCGACGCGCAGTTGCGACATGTCGAGCGCGTTGCGGCGGATGTGGTCGCAGATGCGGCCCGGCGTGCCGACGACGATATGGGCGCCGCGTTCCAGCGCCCGGCGCTCGTTGCGGATGTCCATGCCGCCGACGCAGCTGGCGATCACCGCACCGGTCATCTCGTAGAGCCATTCGAGCTCGCGGTTGACCTGCATGGCCAGCTCGCGGGTCGGCGCGATGAGGAGCGCCAGCGGCGCGCCGGCGCGGTCGAAGCGCTCGGCATCGCCGAGCAGGGTCGGCGCCATGGCCAGGCCGAAGGCGACCGTCTTGCCGGAGCCGGTCTGGGCGGAAACCAGCGCGTCGGCGGTGATGAGGGCCGGGTCGAGCATGGCCTTCTGCACGGGGGTGAGCGTTTCGTAACCGCGTTTCGCCAACGCCTTGGCGATCGCCGGGACGGCGCCATTCAGTTCTGACATATACCTGTCTTTCGGATTTTCATGCGCATCTGCGCGCGTGGCTGCAACACTCGCAGCTGTACATGGCGCAGTTCCTACTCAGGGAAACGGCAAATGTCAAAGCTTGTAGTGGTTTGCGCCGGATCAGCGTGCGTTCTGCGGCTGCCCCCGCACCAGTGACTGGGCCGTATAGACGAGGACGGCAAACCCGAAGGCGCCGAGCAGGGCCACGCCCAGCAGCACGATGATATCGATCGCCCCGCCGATGTCGCGCAGGTGGGAGTCCGTCACCACCTCCACGAAGGCCACCGCCGCGACCGCACCGATGGGCATCGACAGCTGCGCCAGCAGGAACCGGCGCATCGAAAGCGACCGGTCGCGGACCAGCACATAGACGTAAAGGGCGGTGATCACGACGACGGTTGCGACAAGGGCCCAGAACAGAACCGGGCCGAACATTTCCTGGAATACCGCAATCAGGGTCGCCAGCGTCATTTCCTGCATGTCCGTCTCCCTTCAGGCCCTGCCGCGCAGCATGGCGTTATAGGTGGCCTTCAGCGCTACCTCCTTCATCAGCCAGCTGATCCACAGCTCCTCCAGCGGCGCGATGACGCCGGGGAAGGAGGGGACCAGATTGTTGTTGTAGTCGAACTCCACCAGCATGGCGCGGCCGACCCGGGTGATCAGCGGGCATGACGTGTAGCCGTCATAGGTCAGCGTCCCCTCGCCGCCCGAAATCGCCGCCAGCAGATGGTCCTCGACCACCGGCACCTGCCATTTGACGCTCGCCGCCGTCTTGCCCTTGGGCACGCCGGCCACGTCGACGAGCGCGAAGACTTCGGGGAAGCGGCGATGGCGCAGCGTCTTCTGGTCGACCTCCACCCAGCCCTGGTCGATCCATTTGTCCGCCCAGGAGAGGCCCGACTGGCGCACGACGTCCGGCGCCCGCTGCGGCGGGATCACATGCAGGTAGTCATAGGGCATCTCCACCGTACCGGTCACACCGGCCGCATCGGTGGTGGCGAAGGTCGCCCGCCTACGGCCCGGATCCACCGCCTTCAGCGTGTGGCCGTAATGGCTGGCGATGCCGCGCTCGCCAAACAGCATCCGCACCTTCTCCGCAACGATCGGCACGGAGAAGAGCGCCGTCTGCGGCACGGCGTAATGCATCTCGTATTTGCCCTTGCCGACGGTGCGGCTGGCGATGTCCTCGATCAGGAAGGTGTGCTTGAGCGGCGCGCCGGCGCATTTCATCTCGGTGGCCGGGCGGGTGAAGAGTCCGATGCCGCCCTCTTCGGTGAACTTCGAGGCGGCCTCCCAGGTCTGAGACGCATAGTCGGGTCCGGCGTAGAGGGCACCGATGCCGTTCTTGCCGACGAGATCGAGCGAGAAGCCTTCGATCGCGTCATGGTCGAGCACGAGGCCCGGGGCCACCACCAGGAAATCGTAGGACAGGACCTGGCCGCCGGCGGTGGCGACCGTTTTTGCCACCGGGTCGATGGCGGCGGCGGGTTCGGCGATCAGGGTCACGCCGCGCGGCAGCCAGTCCGTGGTGCGCGACAGCGTGTAGGAGGCGGGCTTCAGGCCGGCGGCGACCAGCGACAGGCCGGGCTGGTAGAAATGCTCGGCGCGGCCGTCGAGCACGGTGATCTGCGCCCCCTCCAGGCGCTCCACCAGCCGGCTGGCGAGAGCCGTCCCGGCGGCACCGGCGCCGATGATGACGATATGGGCCTTCGTCTGCAGCTTCTGCGCCCGTGCAGGAAATCCGGTCGAGGCGGCAGCCATGCCGGCTGCGGCGGCACCGAGAAATGCGCGGCGGCTTGCCACGAGGCGATCCAGGGTCATTCTTGCTCCTCCCGCGACGCTCCTTGCGCGGCGGGCGGACATCTCCGCACCCACGGTCCGCGCAGGACTTCTGGGTGCAATATCCCGTCCTTCCTCGCGGGGTGCCTTGACCTAAGTCATTTTCCCGCCGACCTGCCCTTTTCGGAAACGGCCGGCGCCGCTAAGTTCCGCCCGACGCATTTCTGAACGCAGAGAAGGACTTCACCATGGATCTCGGAATTTCCGGCAAGCGCGCCCTCGTGCTCGCCTCCTCGCGCGGCCTCGGCCTCGGCATTGCAACGGCGCTGGCACGCGAAGGCGCCCATGTGCTGCTGGTCGGCCGCACGGAGGAACGCCTTGCCGAGAACTGCAAGACGATCAACGCCGAGGGCAAGGGCAAGGCCGACTGGGTCGGCGGCGACCTCTCCGATGCCGATTTCGTCGCAACCATGGTGAAGGCCGTTGCGGAGAAGCTCGGCGGCATCGACATCCTCGTCAACAACACCGGCGGCCCGACGCCCGGCACGGCGGAAGAGATGACCGCCGAGAAGCTCGAGACCTTCTTCCAGTCGATGGTGCTCAGGGTCATCACGCTCACCAATGCGCTGCTGCCGCAGATGAAGGCGCAGGGCTTCGGCCGCATCCTGACGGTCGCCTCCTCCGGCGTGTTCGAGCCGATCCCGAACCTTGCCCTGTCGAACACGCTGCGCGGCGCATTGGTCGGCTGGAACAAGACGCTCTCGGCGGAAGTCGCGCCCCACGGCATCACCGCCAACATGATCCTGCCCGGCCGCATCCACACCGACCGCATCGACGAACTGGATGGCGCCAACGCCAAGCGCCAGGGCAAGTCGATGGAAGACGTCCGTGCGGCCTCGCTCAAATCCATCCCGACGGGACGTCTGGGCACGGTCGAGGAATTCGGCGCCGCCGCCGCCTTCCTCTGCTCGGCACCGGCAAGCTACGTCAACGGCACGATGCTGCGCGTCGACGGCGCCGCCTCGAAGTCGATCTGATCCTAACCGGCCCGCGCCTCGCGCGCGGGCTCTCCCCTTCCTGCCCCTTCCGGTCGGCCAATCGTGCGGCCACTGGCGCCGCGGCCGGCGGCTGCTATAGTGACCATCGCAGAACCATTCCACGGGAGGGGACCATGGATCGCATACGCACAGGGATGATCGGCGTCGCGGCGCTGATCATCGTCACCGGCCTTGCCTGGATCGGCCACGGCACCGGGCTCCTCCGACTACCGGCCACCGGCTTCATGACCGAGCTCAGCGTCTGGACCATCAACGGCGCCCTCGTCGTCGCCTTCGGCCTGATCGTGCTTCTCGGCGCATGGCGGCTGCTGCGCGACCACCCGCATGCGCCGTCCGATTACGCGGAGCCGGAGGACGGCCAGATCCCCGGCTGATGCCGGGGTGACCTCTTTCAAGGAGACGATACGATGAAAGGCCTGCTGATCGTCATCGGCGCCATCGCCGTGCTGATGGGCGTGATCTGGATGGCCCAGGGCAGCGGCATCTTCCCCTACCCCGCCTCCAGCTTCATGATCGACCAGTCGCCCTGGATCGCCTATGGCGCCGTGCTGGCGCTCGCCGGCGCCGCCCTGATCTGGGCGGCACGGCGGCGGTAGAGGTTTTCGTCTTGCGCGATATACGGAATTTCCGTATAGTGAGGCCTTATGGAGCAACCCGGATTTGATCCCGTCAAGGACGCGGTCAATCAAGAGAAGCACGGATTGCCCCTCGTTTTCGGCATCGAATTTTCATGGACGACAACCATCTCGTCATTCCGTCGATCCGTGAGATCGATGGTGAGGAGCGCTTCAAAGTAGTCGGCATGGTTGAGGGAAAACTGTTCACCGCAGTTTTTGTGTGGCGAGAGAGCCTACCCCGTTTCATCTCGGTGAGAAGGAGCAACACGGGTGAAGAACGAGCCTATCGCACTGGCGGCTGATCCGACCGACGCGGAAGACTTCGATGTCAGCGCCGAAGCTCTGGACCGTGGCCGGCGCGCGCGTCTGATCCGCAAGACCCGGACCGATCTCGGCCTGTCGCAGCCCGCCTTTGCCGAGCGGTTCCGGGTGCCGGTCGGCACGCTGCGCGACTGGGAACAGGCGAGAGTCTCCGCACCCGATTTCGCGATCGCCTACATCAAGGTGATAGGGCTGCATCCGGAGATGGTCGCGGAGGCCGTCGCCTAGCAACGGTCCCCGCCCGGCATGTTCCGGTCGATCTCTTTCACTCGCCTCCGGCGACAATCCCCGGCAGGTCCGCGATGACGCTGTCGCGTACCTCCGGGCTCAGCGGCTGGTCATAAGCGCGGTTTGCCACGTAGAGACGGGCAAAGATCACCTGCCTGCCGGCCTTCTCCGCCCAGCCGACGAACCAGCCGAGCGGCCGGTCGGACGCCGGCTTGCCCTTTTCGTCGCGCAGCCGGCCGGCGCCGGTCTTGCCGTGGACGGTCCAGCCGTCGGCCGCCGCAAAGCGCGGCGTGATTGCCTGCGTCATCTCCAATGCACGCTGCGAGATCGGCAGTTCGCCCCGGAGGAAGAGCCGCAGGAACGCCACCTGCTCGTCGGGCGAGATCTCCAGTGACGACATCAGCCAGCTCTCCGTCAGCCCATCCGTCTTGCCGGGACCGCCGGACACATCGCCATTGCCGTAGTCGAAGCTGCGGACGTAGTCGCCGTAGGCCTTCTCCCCCAGCCGGCGGGTCAGCTCCTGCGAATACCAGACCACCGAGTCCGCTTCCCAGCTCGTCGGATCGGTTGCCTTCTGCACCCGCTTCGGCGCGTTGAACTTTTCCTGGTACTCCCAGCGCGGCGTCGTCTCGTCTTTCAGGATGCCGGCGTCATAGCCCATCATGGCCAAGGGCAGCTTGAAGGTCGACATCGGATAGACGCGCCGGTCGCACTCACCTTCGCGGTGGATCGGTTCGCCGGTGGCCGCGTCGATAACGACGGTGCAGCGGATCGGATCGGCGGCCAATGCCGGCAATGTGCCACCAAAGAGGGCGGAGAAGCCTATGGCGGCGGCAAGGAGGCTGCGTCTGCGCAGGATCATGATGAGGTTCCTCTCGTTTGACGCCCTCCTTGTAGGCGGCTTGCGCCGAGGCCGACAAACGATGATAACTGACGTTTGCCATAAACTGAGCTAGGGCATCCATGGTCCGTCCGCATCTGCCGCTGAACGCGCTCCGGGCCTTCGAGGCCGCCGCCCGCCACCTCTCCTTCACCCGTGCGGCAATCGAACTTCACGTCACCCAGGCGGCCGTCAGCCATCAGGTGAAGCTGCTGGAGGAGCGGCTGGGCGTCACGCTCTTCCGCCGCCTGCCGCGCGGACTGATGATCACCGAGGAAGGTCTTGCGCTGCTGCCGACGCTGGAGGAGAGCTTCGACCGGATGGCCGACATGCTGGAGCGCTTCGAGGGCGGCCACATGCGCGAGGTGCTGGTGGTCGGCGCCGTCGGCACGTTTGCGGTGGGCTGGCTCCTGCCGAGGCTTGCCGATTTCCGCCAGCGCCACCCGTTCATCGACGTCCGGCTTTCCACCAACAACAACCGCGTCGACATCGCCGCAGAGGGGCTGGACTATGCCATCCGCTTCGGCAACGGCGCCTGGCACGACACGGAGGCGGAGCCGCTGCTCGAGGCGCCGCTCTCGGCGCTCTGCGTGCCGGCGATCGCGCGACAGCTGAAGACGCCCGACGATATTCCCCGCCAGACCCTGCTGCGCTCCTACCGCGCCGACGAGTGGCCGAGCTGGTTGGAACGGGCCGGGGCCGCCGTGCCGCAGATCACCGGCCCCGTCTTCGATTCCTCCGTGCTGATGGTGGAAGCCGCGCTGCAGGGCGCCGGCGTGGCGCTGGCGCCACCGCTGATGTTCTCCCGCCACATGGCATCCGGTGCCCTCGAACAGCCCTTCCCGGTCTATGTCTCGAAAGGCAGCTACTGGCTGACGCGCCTGAAATCCCGCACCCCGACGCCGGCGATGGCTGCCTTCGCTGGCTGGCTGGCGGACATCGCGGCGCAGACGCGCGCAGCGGGTTAGCGCCCTCCTACCCTTGCCATCCCGCCCTGCCTGTGCGATCAGGCGCGCTCTCAAATTCATTCGGGGCGCGCGCACAACCGCGCCCTTTACCGTTTCCGGGGCCACCACGTCCGGGATCGGCCGACCACGGACAAGAGCAGGAGTATGACCATGGCACGTGCGCTGGGGCTGGATTTCGGCACGACCAATACCGTCATGGCGCTTGCCGCCGGCCAAGGCGCCACCGATTCGATGGCGTTCACCAGCAGTGCCGGCACCACCGACACGATGCGCACCGCGCTGTCGTTCATGAAGGATCCCCTGATGGGGGCGCAGGCGCTGAAGGTGGAGGCGGGTCAGGCGGCGATCCGCCAGTTCATCGACAACCCGGGCGACTGCCGCTTCCTGCAGTCGATCAAGACCTTTGCGGCGAGCGCCCTCTTCCAGGGCACGCTGATCTATGCCCGGCGCCACCAGTTCGAGGATCTGATGGAGATCTTCCTGCGGCGGCTTTCCACCTATGCCGGCGACGGCTGGCCCACCGATGCCGCGCGGATCGTCGTCGGCCGGCCGGTGCATTTCGCCGGCGCCAGCCCCAACGAGACGCTGGCGCTGGAGCGCTACAATACGGCGCTGACGCGGCTCGGCTTTCCGGAGATCCACTACGTCTACGAGCCGGTGGCGGCGGCCCATTACTTTGCGCAGACGCTGACGCGGGACGCCACCGTGCTGGTCGCCGACTTCGGGGGCGGCACCACCGACTATTCGCTGATCCGCTTCGAGCGGCAGGCGGGCCGGCTGACGGCCACCCCCGTCGGCCATTCCGGCGTCGGCATTGCCGGCGACCAGTTCGATGCGCGGATGATCGATCATCTCGTGGCGCCGGAGATCGGCAAGGGCAGCCAGTTCAAGAGCTTCGACAAGGTGCTCGACGTGCCGAGCAACTACTACACCAGCTTCTCGCGATGGAACCAGCTGTCGATCTTCAAGGGTTCGAAGGAATTCGCCGACCTGAAGTCGCTGATCCGCTCGTCGCTGGATCCGGAGAAGCTCGAAACCTTCGTCGATCTCGTCGAGCATGACGAGGGCTACCCGCTCTACCAGGCGGTCTCGGCCACGAAGATGGCGCTGTCGCATGCCGAGGAGGCGGAGTTCGATTTCGCGCCGCTCGGCCGCGCCGGTCGCAAGACCGTGCGCCGCGACGCCTTCGAAGGCTGGATCGCCGACGATCTGGCGCGCATGGAAGGCGCGCTCGACGAGGTGCTGGCCAGCACCAACACCGAGGCTTCCGCCATCGACAAGGTCTTCCTCACCGGCGGCACCTCCTTCGTGCCGGCCGTCCGCTCCATCTTCACCCGCCGCTTCGGCGACGAGAAGATCGAGAGCGGCGGCGAGCTCCTGTCGATCGCCCACGGCCTGGCGCTGATCGGCGAGAGCGACGATCTGGAGCAATGGGCGGCATGACGCTTCCCCGACGCCCTGGCCTTCGCTAGAGTGACGCCATGATCCAGGCGAAAGACCTCGAAGCCGGCGAACTCGCAGCGCTTCTGCATTTCTATGCGGATGCGGGAGTCGACTGGCTGCTGGAAGACGCGCCGATCAACCGGTTTGCGGAGTTCGAGGCGCAGCAGGCCGCCCGCGAGCAGGTGCGCCGGGCGCAGGTGCCGGAGCCCGAGGAGCGCAAGGCTCCGTCGCGGGCCGCCGCCTCCGCGCCGCTCAATCCTCCGCCGTCCGTTGCCGTGCCCGACGACCAGGCGGTCGCTGCCGCCCGCTTTGCCGCCGACAGCGCCCGCTCGCTCGACGAACTGAAGACGGCGATCGAAGCCTTCGGCGGCTGCAACCTGAAGAACAGCGCCCGCTCCACCCTGTTCATGACCGGCCAGCTGAGCTCCCGCATCCTGGTGATCGGGCCCATGCCCAATGCCGAGGACGACCGCGACGGCGCCCCCTTTTCGGGCCGGCATGGCCAGCTTCTCGACCGCATGCTCGCGGCGATCGGCCTGTCGCGCGACACCGTCGCCATCACCAACATCATTCCGTGGCGGCCGCCTGGCAACCGTATGCCGTCACCGGCCGAGACGGCCATCTGCCAGCCCTTCATCGAGCGACAGATCGCGCTGGCGGAGCCGGACCATCTGCTGCTGCTCGGCAATTTCCCGGCGCGCTTCTTCTTCGGCGGCACCAGCGGCACGATCCACAGCCTGCGCGGGCAGTGGCGCGACGTGACCGTGGCCGGGCGTACAGTGCGGGCGCTGGCGACGCTGCACCCGCAGGAACTGCTGATGGCGCCGGCCAACAAGGCACTCGCCTGGCAGGACCTTCTGCTGTTTTCACAGGCACTGCGCACCGGCAGCTCCGCCGAGCAGCCCTAATTTTGATCAATGTAAAGAGAATATGAAGGCAGCCATGCTTATGCCGCATGGCAGCGCCGCCTTTAGGCGCCTTGCCGAATCGATGTTGCACCGCAATATAGAAGACGTGTTTTGGGAGGAACTCCAGGTCAAGGAACCAAGGCCATGACGACCCGCTCACGCCCGATCCATTCCGGCTTCGAAAGCCTTCGCAACACCGGTCTCTCGCCGCGCTCGACGCAGGGCTATCATCATTTCGGCTCGGTCACCAATGAGCAGCTGTCTGCGCGCGCCCTGGCCGGTGTCGGCAGGATCACGCGCCCTTCGGCGATCTTCGCGGATTTTCGCGAGCGCTGATCGCGCCGCGTCTGAACACAGGACGACCCCAATGACCGGCATTCACCCCCTGCGCGCCCTGCGGCAGACCTGGAACGACGTGGGCACAGCCGTGAGCGCTGCCCGCGAATACCGCCAGGCCGGCGCCGCCCGCAGCGACACCATCCTCGCCGCCAATCCGCAGACGGCCGCCATCCCGCTCTGACGACTAGTTCGGCGGTGACGATGCCTTGCGCACCGCCTTGCGCTCCAACCCCAGCCTATGCTCGCGGTAGACGATGAAGATGCCGGCGGCCATGGTGATCCCCGTGCCCACCACCATCGGCAGCGTCGGGATATCGTTGAAGAACACGAAGGCGATGACGATCCCCAGAAGGAAGGACGTGTATTCGAACGGCGCCACCGCCGACACGTCCGCATGCCGATAGCTCTCCGTCAGGAAGATCTGCGCGATCCCCCCGAAGATCCCGGCAGAAATCAATAGCACCGCCTGCTCTCCCGTCAGCACGGTCCAGCCGAACGGCAGGCTCACCAGCGAAAACAGCGCCCCGGAGAGGGAGAAGTAGAAGACGATCGTCGGCGTCTTTTCGGTCTGCACCAGCTGGCGCACCTGCACCATGGCAAGTCCGCTCAGCACCGCCGCCAGCAGCACCGCCGCAGCGCCCAGAGCCTGGGTCGATTGGAAGCCGCCCTCCTGGAACAGCGTCAGCTTCGGCCAGGAGACGATCAGCACGCCGACCATGCCGGCCACCACCGCGCTCCAGCGATAGACGCGCACCTTCTCGCCCAGGATCACGGCGGCGAAGACGACCGCCATCAGCGGCGAGGCGTAGCCGATGGCGATCGCCTCCGGCAGCGGCAGGTGAACGAGCCCGTAGAAGCCGAAGGCCATCGACAGGATGCCGAAGAACCCGCGCTTCAGGTGGCCGAAAGGCCTCTCCGTCTTGACGGCGGTGCGCAGGTCGCGCTGCCATGCCAGGTAGATGATGATCGGGATCAGCGCGAAGGCGGACCGATAGAAGGTGATCTGCCCCGCCGGGACATCGGCGCCGGCACCCTTGATGCAGGTCTGCATCATCACGAAGATCATGACGGAGAGGATCTTGAACATGATCCCCCGCAGGGGATTGCCCGCTTCGACGGTCATTCTACACTCTTGGAAATGCGACCTGACGCAAGGTCATGGCAGGCGGGAGCAGTTGCGGAGAAGATCTAGCGCCAGCGAGAGTAAAGGAAATATCTCCAGCCCGACATCAAAACTGATGATGGACCGATCAATAACAGTGGCCGGAGACAGCCTCCTGCCCCGCCATTGCGTCCGAGCCCGCTGCCGGACGGGATGCAAACCCTGAAGGTGTGCCTATCGCGGCGCGCGCCGGATGCGCTTCAGCGCACTCATCTCGGCCGGCTTGGCGGCGCGCCCGCGCTCCACCAGATCATGCAGCTCCTGCATCAGCCGTTCGACGATCATCTTCTCGCTCCACCGCTCCTCGGCACAGGCGCGTGCCGCGCGACCGTAGCGATCGCGCAGGTCCGGGTTGTCGAGCATGACCTCGATCGCGGCCGCGAAGGACGCGACGTCGTCCGGTTCGGTCACCAGGCCGCACCCCTCCACCTCCTGGGCAAGGCCGGTGCCGGGGGCAGCCGTCGCGATGACCGGACGGCCCGAGGCCAGCATGTTGATCAGCTTCGACGGCAGCAGCAGGTCGGCTGCAGTGCCGAGCTGCGGCAGGAGGTGAACCGTCGCGAGGCCGACGAGATCGTTGATCCGCTCGCGCGGCTGGAGATCGCGGAACTGGATGTTGGGCAGGCCCTCGGCCCGGGTCTCGAGTGCCGCCCGGTTGGGGCCTTCACCGCAGACGACGATGGTCAGGTCCTGGCGATGGACCAGCCGCCGCGCCGCGTCGACAAGGATCTCGATGCCCTGCTTGTTGGCGATATTTCCCGAGTAGAGCGCCACGTGCTCGGTCTTGATGTCCCACTCGGCGCGATAGGGCGACGGCTCCGTCAGCGGCCTGACCTTGGACAGATCGCCGGAGTTGCGAAACTCGACCACCCGTTCGGCAGGCACGCCCTTGCTGATCAGGTGCTTGCACATCTGCGGCGAAATGCTGCTCGCCCGATCGAATGACCGAAGCACCGTCGATTCAAACTTCTTGGCCAGTCGGGAGATGACGCCCTTGTCGCTCAGCAGGTTCGTTGCGAAGGCGGCCTCGACCTCGAAGTCCTGGACATGAAGCCAGGACCGTGCCCCAGACAGGAAGGCGGCCAGGCGGCCGCAGGGCGCGGCGATCAACGACGGCGCGATGCAGAAGACGACGTCCGGGCGTCCGCCGATCGCCGCTTTCAGCACCGGGAAAAGGCAGCTGAGGGCGAAGGAGAGATGATGAAGGATGCGACGGGCGCTGCTGGGTCGGGCGGGAACGTAGAGGGGGCAACGGATGACCGTCACGCCATCCTCGACCGATCGCTGATAGGCCTGCCGGGCACCGGGCATCAATTTCCACGCCGGGTAATAAGGTTGCGCACAGACGATCGTGACCTGATGGCCCGCCGCGGCCATGGCCTTGGCCAGGCCATGCGTATAGACGGCGATCCCGATCTTCTCAGGCGCGTAGTTCAGCCCGACGATCAGGATCTTCATGCCCAACCCTCCCGAGTGGACACGGGATATTGATCGGCAAACAGGGGGGCGATTTCTGAAAGGTGCATTATGGCCATCAAAACCCGCACTACGCTACAACGCCAGCGACCTAAGTTACCTTTGCTTGCAGGCTCTCCGCCGGCGAATTTTTCGCACAACGTCGCAATACATAACGAGATAAATACCGCAACGCAACATAAAGGTGAGACGTCAATACTTTAAATATTAGATGTCTGAAATAGATTACCCGGAACAGCTGCTTCCTACCCGGTAATTGTCGTAGATTAAATCCGATAAAAACGTCGAACGCGCAGGCGCAGCCTGCAAAATCTCATTCGCTTTGCTGACTGTTGCGGACCCGGGCAGCCCTTTTCCCTCCACGAAGACAAGGAGAGAACCGAAATCGGCAAGGCCGAACTGCAATCTCTGTTAGCATCATGTTAGCATCCCCTTGTTACGGTTCGTCCATCCCTGCCAATGAAAGGATTGCCGCTGTGTCTTCTTCTGCTGAACGCCGAGCCATCAACCGGCGCGCTCAATCAGACAATGTACGGCACCACAGGCAGCATTGAAAACCAATTCCCGCAGCTGACGCCGCCAGACGGCTTTTGAAGCAACCTCTTCAGCCACGAATAGGAAGTCGTGTACTTATGAGTACATCTGAAAACAAGATCGTCGAACTGGCTCACTACCGTCCTACCGATTTCGTTCTGGAGCGGGTCGATCTCACCTTCGAGATCGATCCGACGAACACCAAGGTCGATGCGCGGCTGATCTTCCATCGCCGCGATGGTGTCGATGCCGCTGCGCCCCTGGTTCTTGATGGTGACGAACTGACGCTGTCGGGCCTGCTGCTCGACCAGAACGAAGTTCCCGCCAGCCAATACACGGCGACCGCCCAGTCGCTGACGATCCGCGACCTGCCGGAAAGCGGGCCGTTCGAGATCACCGTCACCACCTTCATCAATCCGCAGGCCAACAGCCAGCTGATGGGCCTCTATCGGACCAACGGCATCTACTGCACGCAGTGCGAGGCGGAGGGCTTCCGCCGCATCACCTATTTCCCCGACCGCCCGGATGTGCTGGCGCCCTATACGATCACCATCATCGCCGAGAAGTCCGCCAATCCGCTGCTGCTCTCCAACGGCAACTATCTCGGTGGCGGCAACTACGACGAGGGCCGGCATTTTGCCGCCTGGTTCGACCCGCATCCGAAGCCTTCCTACCTGTTTGCCCTCGTCGCCGGCGATCTCGGCGTCGTCGAGGACAGCTTCACGACCATGTCCGGCCGCGACGTGGCGCTGAAGATCTATGTGGAGCATGGCAAGGAGCCGCGCGCGGCCTTTGCCATGGACGCGTTGAAGCGCTCGATGAAGTGGGACGAGGAGCGGTTCGGTCGCGAATACGACCTCGACATCTTCATGGTCGTGGCGGTCTCGGACTTCAACATGGGCGCCATGGAGAACAAGGGCCTCAACGTCTTCAACGACAAATACGTGCTGGCCGACCCGGACACCGCGACCGACCAGGACTATGCCAACATCGAGGCGATCATCGCCCACGAATATTTCCACAACTGGACCGGCAACCGCATCACCTGCCGCGACTGGTTTCAGCTCAGCCTCAAGGAAGGCCTCACCGTCTATCGCGACCACGAGTTCTCCGCCGACATGCGCTCGCGTCCCGTCAAGCGCATCGCGGAAGTGCGGCACCTGAAGTCGGAACAGTTCCCGGAAGATGCGGGGCCGCTCGCCCACCCGGTCCGCCCGACCAAATACCGCGAGATCAACAACTTCTATACGACGACCATCTACGAGAAGGGCTCTGAGGTCATCCGCATGATCGCCACCCTGCTCGGCGCGGACGACTTCAAGAAGGGTCTCGACCTCTACTTCGAACGGCACGACGGCGACGCCGCAACCGTCGAGGATTTCGTCAAGTGCTTCGAGGACGCCACCGGCCGCGACCTTAGCCAGTTCTCGCTCTGGTACCACCAGGCCGGCACGCCGCTGGTCACCGCATCGGGCGCTTACGACGCGACGACGGCGACCTTCACGCTTTCGCTGGAGCAGATGGTACCCGCAACACCCGGGCAGCCCAGCAAGGAGCCCATGCATATTCCGCTCTCGTTTGCTCTGATCCTTGCGGACGGCACCGTTGCCACCGCGACCGGCGTCACGGGCGGCGAGGTCACGGGAGAGGTGTTGCACCTGACGGAGCGCAACCAGACCTTCACATTCACCGGCATAGCCTCACGGCCCGTGCTGTCGCTCAACCGCAGCTTCTCGGCACCGATCAACCTCCATCTCGACCAGAGCCCAGACGATCTTGCCCATATCGCCCGCCATGATCCGGACCTCTTTGCCCGCTGGCAGGCGCTGACGGATCTCGCGCTGCCGAGCCTCATCCAGGCCACGCGCGACCTGCAGGACGGCAAGACTGTCGAGACGCCCTCTGCCCTGATCACGGCACTGATCGAGACCGCCGACGACGAGAGCCTCGAGCCTGCCTTCCGCGCCCAGGTGCTGACGCTGCCGAGCGAAGCCGACATTGCCCGTGAACTCGGCAGGAACAACGATCCGGATGCCATCCATGCGGGCCGCACCAGCGTTCTCGCAGCCATTGCCGAGGCCGGGGTTTCCACCTTCCAGCGGCTCTTCCAGACGATGCGCCCGGATGGCGCCTTCAGCCCGGACGCGCAGGACGCCGGCAAGCGGGCGCTGCGCAACATCGCTCTCAGCTACCTCACCTATGCGGAGCAGTCGCCGGCGCCGGTGGCGGAAGCCTTCAGCGATGCCGACAACATGACCGATCTCCTGCAGGCGCTCACCCTGCTAGCCCATCGGTTCCCGGATTCCGGCGAAACCGAAGGCGCGCTGGGCGCCTTCCTGACCCGCTTCGATGCCAATCCGCTCGTCATCGACAAGTGGTTCGCCGTTCAGGCCACCATCCCGGACGCCGCCACCCTCGACCGCGTCAACGCGCTCATGAACGATCCGCATTTCACGCCCGGAAACCCGAACCGCGTCCGCGCCCTCGTCGGCAGTTTCGCGTTTTCCAATCCGACCGGCTTCAACCGAGCCGATGGCGCCGGCTACCGCTTTCTCGCGTCGCAAATCCTTCAGATCGATCCGAAGAACCCGCAGCTGGCGGCGCGGCTTCTCACCTCGATGCGCTCCTGGCGGTCGCTGGAGCCGCAGCGGGCCGACCATGCCCGCTCCGCGCTGCTGACCATCGATCGAAGCGCAGCGCTGTCCAACGACGTCCGCGATATCGTCGAGCGTATGCTAAAAGGCTAACCCTTCTCCCGCTGCAACCTATGAGTCCAGCGGGAGGCCAGCAAAATCAAAGTCTTAAGAAAGTCTTACCAAAACTCTGGACACGGCGAATCACTCGTGATTCATTGAGTCAGATTCGGGCGAGCGGTGCGCCGAATTTCCATGAGGGGTCAGATGAAAACGATGGCGGACGTGCGACGGGTGACCGTCGGCGAGGGATTGCTGCGTCTAAAATTTCCGGGAATGAAACGGGCTGCCGACCTTTTCGGGTCGAAGCCCGATCTGACCGTGACGCCGATTTCCCGGCAGATGCCGCGCGTCGAACTGGTGCTGAAGCGCTCCATTCCGCTGCTCATCCTCGCCTTTCTTGCGGTGGTCGCCACCTCGCGCAGCCTCGGCCTGGTGTCGGAATTCGACCGCATGCAGGAGAGTGCCCGCCAGGCAACCTCGCTTCTCGCCGCGACCGCCGCGGCCGCCTTTTCCGGAGAGGACGTGGCGATCAGCACCGGCGATCGCGCGGCGGCGGAAACCCGCCTCGCCAGCTTCATCCCGCCGAACCTGCACCCGGACGCCTTCCTGCTTCTCGTGGACCCGAACGGCACGATCTTCGGCGGCTCAGCCGCCTCTTCCTTCGTCGGCCGCCAGCTGTCGGCGGTGCTGCCGGAAACCGCGGCGCTGCGCCGCTTCGGCGTCTCCGGCCTGATCGAGACCTCGATCGGCGGCGAGCGGCATTACGCGGCCATCCAGGCGGTCGGCAATGACGGCGGCCTGATCGTCGCCGCCAGCTCGCTTGCCTCTGTGCACTATTTCTGGCGCCACGAAGTCTCCCTCAACGTCACGCTGTTTGCCTGCATCTCCGCCATCCTGCTGGTCATCCTCTATGCCTACTACATGCAGGTGAAGCGGGCCCGCGAGGCCGATGAAACCTTCCTGGAAGCCAACCTGCGCATCGAGACGGCGCTGTCGCGCGGCCGCTGCGGCCTCTGGGACTTCGATGTCGCCAACCGGCGTCTGTTCTGGTCCGGCTCGATGTACGAGATGCTCGGCCTGCCGCCCGCCGGCAACGTCCTCTCCTTCGCGGACGCTGCCCGGATGATGCACCCGACCGACGGCAATCTCTATGCTCTGGCGCGCGCCATCAGCCGCGGCAATGCCAAGCAGGTCGACCAGGTGTTTCGCATGCGTCACGCCGCCGGCCACTATGTCTGGATGCGGGCGCGCGCCCAAGTGACCCGCAGCGCCAGCGGCCGCACCCATGTGATCGGCATCGCCATGGACGTCACCGAGCAGCATCGTCTGGCGCAGCGCTATGCGGAAGCCGACCAGCGGCTGGCGGACGCCATCGAATGCACCTCGGAAGCCTTCGTCCTCTGGGACAAGAACGACCGGCTGGTGATGTGCAATGCTCACTTCCAGCAGGCCTACGGGCTGCCCGACAGCGTGCTCGTCCCCGGCACCGAGAAGGCCGTCGTGAAGGCTTCGGCCTCGCGTCCGGTGATCGAGCGACGGATCGCCGACCCGGACAACAACGGTCTTTCGCGCACCACAGAGGTCCAGCTTGCGGACGAACGCTGGCTGCAGATCAACGAACGGCGCACCCGCGATGGCGGCATGGTGTCGGTCGGAACAGACATCACGGTGATGAAGCGCCATCAGGAGCGGTTGCGCGAATCCGAGCGGCGCCTGATGGCGACGATCAGCGACCTCTCCGCCTCGCAGAAGAAGCTGGAGCGGCAGAAGGAAGAGCTGTCGACCGCCAATGCCAACTATCAGTCGGAGAAGGAACGGGCCCAGGCCGCCAACAAGGCGAAGTCCGAATTCCTCGCCAACATGAGCCATGAGTTGCGCACGCCGCTCAACGCCATCCTCGGCTTCTCCGAAATTCTCGCCAACCAGATGTTCGGCCCGGTCGGTTCGCCGAAATACGGCGAATATGCCCGCGACATCCATGACAGCGGCAAGCACCTGCTCAACGTCATCAACGACATCCTCGACATGTCGAAGATCGAGGCCGGGCACATGAAGATCCAGTGCGAGGCGATCGATCTCGCGCCGCTGATCGAGGAAAGCCTGCGCCTCACGTCGATCGCCGCCGAAGACAAGAATATCTCGATCGAGCAGAGCCTGTGCCCCGATCTCGGGATGGCCGGCGACAGACGGGCGATGAAGCAGGTCATGCTCAACCTCCTGTCGAATGCGGTGAAGTTCACCAACGAGGGCGGCCGCATCATCGTGCGGGCCCGCCGGTCGGAATCCGGCGTGCTGCTGACCATTGCCGACACCGGCATCGGCATCCCGAAGGCAGCCATGGGCAAGATCGGCCAGCCTTTCGAACAGGTGCAGAGCCAGTATGCCAAGAGCAAGGGCGGCTCGGGCCTCGGCCTGGCGATCTCGCGCTCCCTGGTGGCGCTGCACGGCGGCTCCATGCGCATCCGCTCCTGCGTCGGCAAGGGCACGGTCGTGTCGGTCAGCATGCCGGAGCAGCCAAGCTTCGCCGTGGCTGCCCGCGCTATGCGCTGACCGTCTTCCGGAATACCGCCCGCACCGCCTTCGACAGCCGCTTCACCTCGCCTTCGAGCGTCTTGATGTCGGGGCAGTCCCCTGCCCGGCAGACGCGCTCGACGAGACCCGCCGGAGCCTCCTTGGGCACGAAGGGTCCGTCGATGCAGAGGCGGATGATCTGCGAGAGCTCCGTGAACAGAGAAAGACCTTCGAGAACCGTCTGAAGGTCGTCATCCGTCATCATCTCGGCTCCTAGGGCCTGCAGGGCCTCCCTCGTGGTCAGCCCATGGGTGTCGATCGCAAGCCCCTTCGCGGGCGCCACCAGCCGCAGGTGCTGCGCGATGAACTCGATGTCGATCAGCCCGCCGGGGATGAGCTTCAGATCCCAGATGTCGCGCGGCGGCTTCTCCTTCTCGATCAGGTCGCGCATCTCGCGCACGTCGGCTGCAATTTTCGCGACATCGGCTGGCCTGTCGAGAACTTCGGCGATGACGGCGCAGGTCTCGTCGCCGAGATCCTCGTCGCCGGCGACCATGCGTGCCCGCGTCAGCGCCATGTGCTCCCAGGTCCAGGCCTCTTCCTGCTGATACTTGCGGAAGGCCCTGATGCGGGTGGCGACCGGCCCCTTGTTGCCGGAGGGGCGCAGGCGCATGTCGACCTCGAAGAGCACGCCTTCGGCCGTCGGGGCCGAGAGCGCCGCGATCAGCCGCTGCGTCAGGCGCGTGTAGTAGCGCGTCGCGTCGAGCGGCTTTTCGCCGTCGGATTCGGAGGCCTCGTCGTCGTAGTCGTAGAGCAGGATGACGTCGACGTCGGACGCCGCCGTCAGCTCGAAGCTGCCGAGCTTGCCCATGCCCATCAGCGCCACGCGGCCGCCGGGATAGTGCCCGTGCGCCGCCTCGATCTCCCGCTCCACCGCCGTCAGCGTCTGCTCGATCAGGAGGTCGGCCAGATCGGTGAAGGCGCGGCCGGCCTCGGCGCCGTCGATGGCGCCCGTCAGGAGACGGATGCCGATCAGGAAGCGCTGTTCGGCGGCAAAGATGCGCAGCCGGTCGAGCACCTCCTCGTAGTGGCGGGCGACCGTCAGGAAGCTTCGCAGCCGTTCGGCCATGTAGTCGCGGGTCGGCAGTTCCGCCATCAGCGCGGGATCCAGCATGCCGTCGAAGACATGCGGCCGCGACGCGATGATGTCGGCAAGCCGGGGTGCCGACGACATCACCCGGACGATCAGCGAGAGCAGCGCCGGGTTGTTGCCGATCAGCGAGAACAGCTGGATGCCCGCCGGCAGCCCTGAGAGGAAGCTGTCGAAGCGCAGCATCGCCTCGTCGGCGCGGCTGCTTTCGCCGAAGGCCTTCAGGAGCTTGGGCATCATCTCCGTCAGCCGCTCGCGCGCTTCCACCGACTGGGTGGCGCGGTAGCGGCCGTAGTGCCAGGTGCGGATCACGCGCGCCATGTCGGCCGGTCGCTCGAAACCGAGCGACGCCAGCGTCTTCAACGTGCCCGGATCGTCCTGCTCGCCGGTGAAGACGAGATTGCCCTCGACGCCGGACAGTTTCGTCTCCTGCTCGAAGAGGCGCGCATAGCGCCTCTCGACGGACCTCAGCGTGCGTTCCAGCTTGGCGGAGAAGCTCGCTGTATCGGCAAAGCCCAGCATGAAGGCGATGCGCTTCAGCTCCGCCTCGGTGTCCGGCAGATTGTGAGTCTGCTCGTCGCGGACCATCTGGATGCGGTGCTCGACATCGCGCAGAAACCAGTAAGCCTCGGTCATCTCGGCGGCGATGTCCTGCGTGATCCAGTTCGCCTCCGCCAGCGCCTTCAGCGCCACCTCGGTCTGGCGGGTCCTGAGCGGCGGCATGCGGCCGCCGGCGATCAGCTGCTGCGTCTGGGCGAAGAACTCGATCTCGCGAATGCCGCCGCGGCCGAGCTTGACGTCGTGACCCTTGACCGCGATCGCCCCGTGCCCCTTGTGGACATGGATCTGCCGCTTGATCGAGTGGATGTCGGAGATCGCCGCATAGTCGAGATACTTGCGGAAAACGAAGGGCACCAGCTGGCGCAGGAAATCCTCGCCCGCGGCAATGTCGCCGGCCATGGCACGGGCCTTGATGAAGGCCGCCCGTTCCCAGTTCTGGCCGCGGCTCTCGTAATAGAGAAGCCCCGCCTCGACCGGCACCGCCAGCGGCGTCGAGCCGGGATCGGGCCGAAGCCGGAGATCGGTGCGGAAGACATAGCCGTCGGCGGTGCGCTCCTGCAGGATGCGCACCAGGCGGCGCATCATACGGCCGTAGATTTCCGTCCCGTCGACCGGGTCGACAAGGATGCCGCTGTCGGGATCGAAGAAGACGACGATGTCGATGTCGGAGGAATAGTTGAGCTCGTGACCGCCGAGCTTGCCCATGCCGATGACGATCAGGCCGGATCTCTCGCTCGGTCGCTCCACATCCTTGAGGACGACCTTGCCGCTCTCGTGGCCAGCCAGCAGCAGGTGATCGATGGCCGCGGCCACCGCCGCGTCGGCAAACCGGCTGAGGTAGAGTGTGGTGTCGCGGGCGGAGAAGATGCGGCCGAGATCGGCCAATGCCACGACAAAGGAGAGGCTGCGCTTGGCTCTCCGCAGCGACGCCATCACCTCCGTCTCGGTGGGTGTCTTTCCGTCTGAGGGCTTCCAGCAATCGCGCGCGGTGGCGATCAGCCCCTCCAGCACCGTCTCCAGCGGGTCTGAGAGGGCAGCGGCGATCAGCTGCGGCGAGGCCGCCGCGCTGTCGCGCAGATAGGGGGAAAGCGTCAGGGCGGCGATCAGGAACGGTTTCAGCGGTGTATCGCCAGCCATGAGGTCGGCGATCGCCGGCTCCTGCTTGGCGGCATCCTTCAAAAGCGCAACCGCGCTCTTGGCCTCGGCCTGGCTCAACGGCCGGATGACGTCGGCCTCGACGTCCTTCAGGTATCTTGCAGTCTCTTCCACGGCATCCTCCCGTCTGCCGACCCTTTCTAGGGTCTTCGGACGGGAAATACCATGGTCGCGGTGAGACCGGGTGCCTCGGCGTCCTCCGGATGGGTGGCGGCCAGCACCAGCGCGCCGCCATGCAATTCCATCACGGCCTCGACCAGCGACAGGCCGAGACCGGTGCCCGGCTTCGAACGGCTGGCATCCAGCCGGACGAAGCGCTTGACCACTTCCCCGCGCTTGTCGGGCGGCACGCCCGGTCCGTTGTCGCAGACCGACAGGCGCACGCTCTCGGCGTCGGCGGACAGCACGACGCGAAGCGTCGGCTCGCCCTTGCTTCCGGCGGAATATTTGATGGCATTGTCGAGAAGGTTGAACATCGCCTGGCCGATCAGCTCGCGATTGCCGCGGATCTTCAGCCCGGGCTCGATTGCGGTCTCCAGTGTCAGCCCCGCCTCCTCCGCCGCCGGCTCGTAGAGCTCACAGCTGTCGGCAGAGATGGCCGAAAGGTCGATGTCCGACATCTCGGCGACGATCGACCCGGCCTCGACCCGCGAGATCATCAGCAGCGCGTTGAAGGTGCGGATCAGCTGGTCGGATTCGGCGATGATGCCTTCGAGCGCCACGCGGCGGTGGGCGGCATCGTCCTCGTTCAGCGCGTCGGCCGCCTTGTTGCGCAGCCGCGTCAGCGGCGTCTTGAGGTCGTGGGCGATATTGTCGGATACCTGGCGAAGGCCTTCGTTCAGCCGCTCGATCCGGCCCAGCATGGCATTCAGCGATTCCGACAGGCGATCGAACTCGTCACCGGAGCGGCCAACCGGAAGGCGTTGCGACAGGTCGCCGGCCATGATCTTCTGGCTTGCACCCGACATGCGGTCGATGCGTTTCAAGGCGTTGCGGCCGATGCCGAACCAGATGAACAGGGCGCCGATGCCCATGATCGTCAGCGCCACCATCAGCGCGCGGCGGACGATGCCGCGGAAGCGACCCGGCTCGCCGAGGTCGCGGCCGATCATCACCCGCAGCCCGTTGTCCATGACGACGACATTGGCGATCGCCATATGCTCGCGGCCGGAGCCTGCCTCGGAGAACGGCCGATAGGAAAAGGGAAACCGCGTCCAGCCCTGTTCGTCGAGGACGCCCGGCTGCAGCGAGGCGACGTTGCCCGCCACGATCTCGCCGTTCGGTCCCGCGACGACATAGAGGTTGGCGCCCGGCTGGCGGGCGCGTCGCTCCATGATGCGCAGCATGCCGTTCAGGCCGCCGCGATCGAAGGCGCGCTGGATGTCGCTGACCTCCTGGACGAGGTTGTCACGGGTCTGCTGCGCCAGGATGCGTTCCGACATGGCCGTCACGTAGAAGACGAGGAAGGCGGCGCAGATCGCAAACAGCAGGATATAGAGCCCCGACAGACGGACGGCCGTGGAGCGGAACATCAGGCGAAACCGGGTCAGCACGCGCTCAGACCTCGTCCTTGATCATGTAGCCGGCGCCGCGGATCGTCTTCAGGAGCGGCTTGTCGAAGTCCCGCTCGATCTTGGAGCGCAGCCGCGAGACGTGCACGTCGATGACATTCGTCTGCGGATCGAAGTGGTAGTCCCAGACATGCTCCAGAAGCATGGTGCGGGTCACCACCTGGCCGGCGTTCTTCATCAGGTATTCGAGCAGCCGGAATTCGCGCGGCTGCAGCGGGATCTCCTTGCCGGCGCGGCGCACCTCGTGGGACAGCCGGTCGAGCTCGAGGTCGCCGACGCGGTATCCCATGTCCTGCTCGGGCGCGCCCTTGCGGCGGCCCAGCACCTCGACGCGGGCCAGAAGCTCGCTGAAGGCATAGGGCTTCGGCAGGTAGTCGTCGCCGCCGGCGCGAAGCCCGGTGACGCGGTCGTCGACCTGCCCGAGCGCCGAGAGGATCAGCACCGGCGTGTTGACGCCGCGCTTGCGCAGCTCGCTGATGACGGAAAGCCCGTCGCGGCGCGGCAGCATGCGGTCGATGACCATCACATCGTAGCTGTTCTCGGTCCCCATGAAGAGGCCGCTGTCGCCGTCGCTGGCATGGTCCGCGACGATGCCGGCTTCGCGAAAGGCCTTGGTCATGTAGGCCGCAGCCTCGAGGTCGTCTTCGATCACCAGAATCTTCATGTGCGACACCATAGCGTCCGCCGGCCTTTTTGCACCATCGGATTCGCTGAGGTCGGGGCGGGTGGAGGTCTCCATCGTGTCACTCCTTCAACTGCAGACCATCGGAGAAAAGAAAAAAGGGGCACCGACGTCGCCGGCGGTGCCCCTTTCGAATGCTGCCTGGAAGGATCAGCCTTCGTTGATCGGCAGGGCGATGAAGCGGCTGCCGCGCTCGGACTCGACCTGGAAGAGCGCACGGGTGCGGCCATCCTTGCGGGCCTGATCGATCACGTCCTCGATGTCGCCGGCGTCCGTGACGGACTGGTTGTTGACCGAGACGATCTTTTCGCCGGCCCGCAGGCCGCGGGCTGCCGCCTCGGAGTCCGGATCGACTTCCGTCACGGCAAGGCCGGTGCCGTTATCGGCCGGAGCAACGGTGATGCCGAGGCTGGACAGCGCCTTTTCAGACGAAGGCACGGGGGCGTCGGGCTCGACCGGTTCGGCGCTGGCAGCGTCTTCGCTGGCGAGATTGCCCAGCGTCACGGCGATGTCCTGCGACTTGCCATCACGCCACACGCTCACGTCGACCTTGGTGTCGGGACCGAACTGCGCAACCTTGCGGGCAAGATCACGGGCGTCCTTGATCGGGTCGCCGTTGACGGCGGTGATCACATCACCTTCCTTGATGCCGGCCTTCTGGCCCGGAGAGCCTTCCTGCGGGGCCACGACGAGCGCACCCTGGGCCTCGGACAGGCCGAGCGATTCGGCGATGTCCTTGTTGACCGGCTGGATCTGCACGCCGAGCCAGCCACGCTCCACCTTGCCGTCGTCGATCAGGTCCTGAACCACGTCCCTGGCTACGGATGCGGGGATCGCGAAGGCGATGCCGACGTTGCCGCCGGACGGCGAGAAGATCGCGGTGTTGATGCCGATCACTTCGCCCTCGAGGTTGAAGGCCGGGCCGCCGGAGTTGCCGCGGTTCACGGCCGCGTCGATCTGGATGTAGTCGTCATAGGGACCCGAACCGATATCACGGCCACGGGCGGAGATGATGCCTGCAGTCACCGAACCGCCGAGACCGAAGGGGTTGCCGACGGCGACGACCCAGTCACCGACGCGCACCTTGGTGTCGTCGGCAAGGTTGACGTAGGTGAACTTGCGGTTGGCATCGACCTTCAGAACCGCGAGGTCGGTGCGGCTGTCCTTGCCGATCAGCTTGGCATCCAGCTCGGTGCCATCGTCCATGACGACGGTGAAGGCGGCGCCGTCGGAGACGACGTGGTTGTTGGTGACGAGGTAACCGTCTTCGGAGATGAAGAAGCCGGAGCCCTGCGAGGTCGGACGCAGGCGCTGCGGGCGGTTGTCGTCGCCGCCACGCGGGCTGCGTTCGGCGCGGTCGCCGTCACGGCCGTCACCACGGCCACCGGGCATCTGGCCACCGAAATCGCGGAAGAACCGCTTCAGCGGGTGATCGTCCGGCAGGTCTTCGAAGCCCTGGCCGTTGAAGTTGAAACTGAAATTGCTGCCGTTGTCGGAAACGGGCTGCGCCTCGGACTGGACGCGAACGGAGACAACCGCAGGCGAAACTGCGGCAACGACATCCGCGAAGCTCGGGGCCTGCGGCGCCTCGACCTTGACGGGCTCGGCGAACGACTGAACGACCTGCGCCGGGATGCCGGTAGACAGCATGACGGCCGCAAGACCGGCAACCGTCGAGGCCTTGAGAACCGTCTTGAGGTTCGAACGTCCAGGTTTGCTGTTTTGCATTGGGGCTACCTTCTTCTCTTCAATTGGGTTGTCACCGGGAGTTCCCGGGTGGGCGGTGGATGAGAGAGATATAGGGAGCCTCACCTTAACTGCAGGTGTCAGGGGGATGAATTGTTTGTAATGTTCGGGGAGCGGGCGTTACTGCTTGCCGACCAGATCGTCGAGGCGCGCCTCTTCCTCCGGGGTCAGCACCGAAGGCTGGCGCGGCTTCAGACGTCCCCGCGCCATCAGCACCAGAACGAGCCCCCCGAGCAACAGGAGCACGACAGGCGCGCCCCAAAGAAGCACCGTGCGCACCGACAGCCGCGGCTTCAGCAGCACGAATTCGCCGTAGCGCGAGACGACGTAGTCGATCACTTCCTCGTCGCTGTCGCCGTCCACCAGCCGCTCGCGGACGAGGACGCGCAGGTCGCGGGCAAGCTCCGCATTGGAATCGTCGATCGACTGGTTCTGGCAGACCATGCAGCGCAGTTGCGCGGAGAGATCACGGGCCCGCTCTTCGAGAACCGGATCGGCGAGGATCTCGTCGGGATTGACGGCGAGCGCCGGGAGGGGATTGAGGAGGAGTGTGAGGAGAAGGACGAAGAGCGCAACTACGCCCCCTCTCGCCTGCCGGCTATCTCCCCCACAAGGGGGGAAAGACAAGGCGGCAACGCCTCGCCGGTTCGTCGAAGCCTCGAGCGGGCAGTGAAGCCCCTCCCCCTTGTGGGGAGGGGTTGGGGAGGGGTTCTCTTTCCTCATTCCGCCGGCTCCATTGCAGCCGGCACGGGCTTCGCCTTGCGACGCGGCGCACCGACCCGCAGGCGGCGATCGGACAGCGATACGAAGCCGCCGATCATCATGACCAGCGCGCCGCCCCAGATGCAGAGGATGAAGGGCTTCCACCAGACGCGCACGACGATGCCGCCGTCCGACATCGGATCGCCGAGCGAAATGTAGAGCTGGCTGAAGCCGAAGGTGAGGATGCCGGCCTCCGTGGTCGGCATCTGGCGGGCCGTATAGATCCGCTTCGAGGACCAGGTGTCCGCCACGGCGACACCGCCCTGGCTGACGGTGAAGTGGCCGCGCTCCTCGGTGTAGTTCGGACCGACCGCATCGCGCATGCCGTCGAAGACGATCGTGTAGCCGCCGACGTCCGCTGACGAACCGAGCTGCATCTCGAGCACGGTTTCCGTTTCGAAGGTGGTGACCACGACGATGCCGAGCACCGTCACGCCGAGTCCGAAATGCGCCAGTGCCGTTCCGAAGGCCGAGCGCGGCAGGCCGACCAGCCGGCGCCAGGCGATGTTGAACGGCAGCTTGCCGAAGTTTGCCCTGTTCCAGAGGTCGGCGAGCGCGCCGAACATCCCCCAGAAGCCGAGCGCCATGCCGAAGACGGCCATGACCGGACCGCCGTTCTCGACGTAGTAGAGGGCAAGCCCCGCAACCAGCGCCAGGCCCGCCGCCACGTAGAGCCGCTGAAGCGCGCCGAGCGCATCGCCGCGCTTCCAGGCCAGCATTGGCCCGAAGGGGACGGCGACCAGCAGCGGGATCATCAAGAGCCCGAAGGTCAGATTGAAGAAGGGCGCACCGACCGAGATCTTCTCGCCGGTCAGTGTTTCCAGCACCAGCGGATAGAGCGTGCCGATCAGGACCGTCGCGGTCGCGACCGTCAGGATCAGGTTGTTGAGGACGAGCGCCCCTTCGCGCGAGACCGGCGCAAACAGGCCGCCGGACTTCAGCATCGGCGCCCGCCAGGCAAACAGGGCGAAGGCGCCGCCGATGAACAGCATCAGGATACAGAGGATGAAGATGCCGCGGGTCGGGTCGGTCGCAAAGGCGTGCACGGATGTCAGAACGCCGGAGCGGACGAGGAAGGTGCCGAGCAGCGACAGCGAGAAGGTCATGATCGCCAGGAGCACGGTCCAGATCTTCAGCGCCTCGCGCTTTTCCATCACCAGCGCCGAATGCAGGAGCGCCGTGCCGGCGAGCCACGGCATGAAGGAGGCGTTTTCGACCGGATCCCAGAACCACCAGCCGCCCCAGCCGAGTTCATAATAGGCCCAGTATGAGCCCATGGCGATGCCGGCGGTCAGGAAGGTCCAGGCGGCGAGCGTCCAGGGCCGCACCCAGCGCGCCCAGGCGGCGTCGATGCGGCCATCCATGAGGGCTGCGACGGCAAACGAGAAGCAGACGGAAAAGCCGACGTAGCCGAGATAGAGAAGCGGCGGATGGATCGCCAGCCCCGGATCCTGCAGCACGGGGTTCAGGTCCTGGCCTTCCGCCGGCGCCGGGTTGAGGCGCAGGAACGGGTTGGAGGTGAGCAGGATGAACAGCATGAAGGCTGTGGAGATCCAGGCCTGCACCGCCAGCACGTTGGCGCGCAGCGTGTCCGGAAGGTTGCGGCCGAAGAGGGCCACCAGCGCGCTGAAGAACGTCAGGATCAGCAGCCACAGCAGCATGGAGCCTTCGTGGTTGCCCCAGACGCCGGACACCTTGTAGACGACCGGCATCAGCGAATGGGAGTTCTCCCAGACGTTGCGCAGCGAGAAGTCGGAGACGACGTAGGCCCAGGTCAGGGCGCCGAAGGCAATCAGCACCAGCACGAACATGGTCAGCGAGGCGACGGGGGCCAGCCCCATCATCGCCGAGTCGCGGCGCCATGCACCGATCGCCGGCACCGTGGAGACGATCAGCGCGGTCGCAAGCGACAGCACCAGCGCATAATGGCCAATCTCGATGATCATTGGGTCGCTGCCTCGCCCTCTTCCTTCCAGACCCCCTGTTCCTTCAGGCGGTCGGCCACTTCCTTGGGCATGTAGTTCTCATCATGCTTGGCCAGCACCGTATCGGCAACGAAGGAATGGGTCACCGCGTCGAAAGCGCCCTCGGTCACCACGCCCTGCCCCTCGCGGAACAGGTCCGGCAGGATGCCGGTGTAGCTGACTGGCACCGTCCCAGATCCGTCGGTGACGGCGAAGGTGACGGTCGAGCCTTCGCCGCGCTTGACGGAGCCTTCGGCGACCAGTCCGCCGAGGCGAATGCGGGTGCCGGGTGACACCTCGGTCGTCGCGAGATCCGCCGGCATGAAGAAATAGGCGACCGACTGGCTGAAGGCGAACATCACCAGAAGCACGGCAGCGATGATGAAGCTCATGCCCCCGGCGATGATTGTCAGCCGCTTCTGTTTGCGTGTCATTGCGTCACTCCATCGACGGAAAGCCCAACCTCGCGCGCCAGCGCGACCAGCTGCCGTCCCTCGTCACCGTCGGCCGGGAAGGTCTTGAGGCCGGCGTTCAGCGCCTCGGTCGCCTTCTCCCGGTCGCCCAGCACCGCATAGGACCGGATCAGCCGGAGCCAGCCCTCGAGATTGTCGGGATCCTCCTGCATCCGTGCAGCGAGGCTCTCCACCATGCCGCGGATCATCTCCTGCCGCTCGGCGCCGGACATCTCCTGCGCCGCGGCAAGGTCGTCGGGCGTCGGCCCGCCGGGGCCCTGGCTGACGGCTGCAGGGGGCACGGCTGCAGCCGGCGGCGGCGCGGCCTCGCCGCCGTTTGCGGCAATATGCTGCTGGACGAGCTCCATCCAGGGCGCGTCGGCCGGCGAAGCCTCGGCGATCGCTTCGAAGGCTGCCCGCGCTTCGTCACGGCGACCGGCCTGCTCCAGCGCCAGCGCCAGATAGAAGCGAGCGCGCGGATTGTCCGGCGAAAGGCGCAGGCTCTCCTCGAAGGCCAGCCGCGCATCCTCCGTCACGATCCCGTCACTGGCGGCGATCAGCGTTTCGCCAAGCCCGGACAGCCGCTCGGGGCTCGTGCCGACGAGGCGGATGGCGTTGCGATAGGCAAGCTCGGCGTCCGCCAGCCGCATCGCACGGAAATAGATCGGCGCCAGGAGATCCCAGCCGGCGCCATCGTTGGGGTTCTGGGCGAGATGCCGCTCCGCCTTGGCGACGAGCAGCGCCATGTTGTTTCCCGGATTGGCAAGGCGCGCGGCCAACGGCTGGTCCGGCAGCTGCGGGCTGCCGAGCGTTACATAGGCCGAGAGACTGACGATCGGCACCAGCAGAACGACGAAGACCCCGGCCACGGTCATCCCGCGCCGCGTGCCTTGGGCACCGTCGGCCTGGGCATCGCCGGCAGCCGAGAGCAGGCGCCGGCCAATCTCGGCCTTTGCATAGCCTGCGTCCTCGGCGCTGATCAGCCCGAGATTGCGGTCGCGTTCGAGTTCGGCGAGCTGATCCTTGTAGACGGCGATCTCGCCGGCGCGGTCGTCCGCCGCCGGCTTTGCGCCGCGCGCAAGCGTTACGAGCATCACTGCCGCCACGGCAGCCGTCAGACAGGCAAGGATGATCCACAAAAACATAAGGGTCCAATTACTTGAACCGCCCGGTCTTTCCAACTGCCGAACGGCTCATGACGCGGATTTGAGGCGTTTCGCCGCAATCCATTCCGCGTCCTCTGTGGCCCCTCGTCCCGCGTGCGGCCATGATTTATGTCAAATCGTCAGCTGAGCGGCGTCCAGGTGCCGTTGGTGTTGCGGCAGGCGGCGCCGCGGGCCTTGGCCTCACGACCGTCGCTGACGACGGTGTGGGTGTATTGCCGGCAGTTCTGCGATCCGACCTGATAGGGTGCTGCCGCAACCACCTGACCACTGACGCCACGGCCGGTCCATGCCACCGGCTGGCCGCCGGGAGCTGCTTCCAGTGCCCGGTATTCCGCTTCCAGCGCCCGCGACCGGTCGCTGTCGCCGATCGTCACGCCGCTGCGGCTGACGATGCCGCCCTGCAATGCGGAAATATACTGCGCCGAGGACGAGCGGGAGGAGCCAAAGCCTGTGGCACCGCTCCGATTTCCCGTCGAGGTCGTGCAGCCAGCAAGCAGACCGGCAACGAGGAGGGTCGAGACAGCATGATGGAGACGGGTCGAGTGCATCTGTTGGCTACCGGTTCGCATAGGGGATCTTTCTGGCAATGCGCAGGCACTTACGATGTTCCAGCGTGGCATCATTAAGGCGATATGGCGTGTTTGCCTGCATCAGGCAACATCCTTTGTCACCGACGGCAGGATCAGCACCGCGCGCAGGCCGCCGCGTCCGCCGCGGTCGAGCTCGAACAGGCCCTGGTACTCGCTGGCGATCTCCCGCACGATGGACAGGCCCAGCCCCGCGCCGGGGCGGCTTTCGTCGAGCCTGCGCCCGCGCTTCATCGCTTCGTCCGCCTGCTCCGGATCGAGTCCCGGACCATCGTCTTCCACGACAACCTCCAGCCAGGTCCGGCGAACGCCTTCGACGCCTTCGATGCCGCGGGCGTCGGCGGTCGGCACCGCGCTCAGCCAGACGCCGGAGCGGCAGAAACGGGCGGCGTTTTCGAGGAGATTTCCCACCGTTTCCTCGACGTCCTGCTGCTCCATCGCCAGCACGCAGCCCGGCTCGACGGAGAGGTGAAACTCCTTGTCCGGGTTGAGACGGCGCATGACCCGCACGAGGCGTTCGAGAACGGGTCCGACCTCCGTGCGCACCAGAACCGATTCCCGCTGCGCGGCAATGCGCGCGCGGTTGAGGTAGGATTGCACCTGCGCCTGCATCGCCTCGGCCTGCGACTTGATCAGTTCCTGCTGCGATGAATCGAGCGAGCGGGCTTCGTTGATGAGGACCGCCAGCGGCGTCTTCAGGGAATGGGCAAGATTGCCCACCTGCATGCGGGCGCGGTCAACGATGCGCCGGTTGCTCTCGATCAGCGCATTGACCTCGTTGACCAGTGGCAGGATTTCCCGGGGAAATTCGCCTTCCAGCCGCTCCGCCTCGCCGCGGCGGATCTTGCCCAGCGCGCGGCGGGCCCGGTCGAGCGGCTGCAGGCCGAAGAGGATGGCGCCGCCGTTGACGATCAGACTGCCGACGCCGAAGACGAAGAGCGCGAGATAGAGGCTGCGGTCGAAGGCACTGATGTCCTCCTCCATCGCATCGAGATTGCCGGCGACCCGGAAACGGGCTGCCCGCCCCTCGCTATCGAGCACCACCTCCGTCTCCGCCACCAGCACGCTGTTTCCGAAGGCGTCGGTGACCGGATAGAAGCGCTCGTATCGGTTGTTGAAGGGAACGGTGAGGATCGAGGGGACGACAATCTTGGAGACGCCAAGCGACGAGGAGGCAAGCGGCGCGGCGGCAAAGGTGCCGAGCGGCTCGATGATCCAGTACCAGCCGGTCTCCGGCTGCGAATAGCGCAGGTCGCCGAGCTGCGGGTTGCCAACGAGGCTGTTGTTCTCGCCGATCGAGACGGAATTGATGACGTTGTAGAGCTGGGCGCGCAGCAGGTCGGTGAAGGCGCGCTCGGCAGACTGCCGGTAGAGCGCCGAGATAACCAGCGCGATCACCACGAGGGCGACGCCCGACCACAGGGTGGCGAGCAGGAGGACGCGGGCGGTGAGAGACCGGGACCCGATCATCCGTCAGCCGGCTTCGGAGGGAGCTTGCATCCTGTAGCCGAGCCCCCGCACGGTCTCGATCAGGTCGACGCCGAGCTTCTTGCGCAGCCGGCCGACGAAGACCTCGATCGTGTTGGAGTCACGGTCGAAGTCCTGGTCGTACATGTGCTCGACGAGCTCCGTGCGCGACACCACCTCGCCCATGTGGTGCATCAGGTAGGAGAGCAGCCGGAATTCGTGGGAGGTGAGCTTCAAGGGCGTGCCGTCGACCGTCGCCTTCGAGGCTTTGGTGTCGAGACGGACGGGGCCGCAGGTCAGCTCCGAGGAGGAATGGCCGGCGGCGCGGCGGATCAGCGCCCGCACCCGGGCCAGGACTTCCTCGACGTGGAACGGCTTGGCGACATAGTCGTCGGCGCCGGCGTCGATGCCGGCGACCTTGTCGCTCCAGCGGTCGCGCGCGGTCAGCATCAGCACCGGCATCCCCTTGCCTTCGGCGCGCCACTTCTCGACGACGGTGATGCCGTCGATCAGGGGCAGGCCGATGTCGAGGATGACGGCATCATAGGGCTCCGTCTCGCCAAGATAGTGACCTTCTTCGCCGTCGAAGGCCTGATCCACGACATAGCCCGCTTCCTTCAGCGCGTCGGCAAGCTGGCGATTGAGGTTGATGTCGTCTTCGACCACGAGAATGCGCATTGTCCGCCTACCCCTTGCAGCAGCCGCCAGGCCGCCGTCCCTTCCTACATCGGTACCCGCACCGTTACCTTGCGCGGGCGTTCATTGCCATTGCCCTGCACCAGAACGGTGACGACGCAGGTCTGGCCATCCGAGGAAGGCTGGGCGGACAAGAGCTGGCCGCCGGTGTCGCTGACGACACGGGAGGCTGCGGAACCGCAATCGGCTGCGGCGAGAACCAGATAGTCCTGTGCCGTGGCCGGTCCGAGGGCCGTCAGACCGGCAAGGCCGGCGATAATCATCGCTGGGATCGGCAGTCGCGCCATCGTTTTTCAGTCCATGGTCAGAGTGGATCGGTCGGATCCAATTACATGGCAGAGTATGTAACGAAGACCGCCTGAATGGCAAATGAATGGGCGGTAAGGTTGTTCCCGCCCATCGTCTGACCGTCGGTCAGCGCCCGATGGCGGCGCTGGCCGAGATCCGTCCGTAGATCGACAGTCCGCCGCCGATGATCCCGGCGGCTGCAATCGCCAGATCGGCAAGATCGTTTTGCACATCCGGCGTCAGCTCGACGCCCGCCGCCTGCAGCAGCGAAGCGCCCACGGCAATCAATGCACCCCAGACGGTCTTCGACCGGTACCACTGCTTCGTTCCATCCATGCCCTTCTCCTTTGCTTACAATGAAAACATCGCCTGCGCCGGCAGCCCCAGCGGGACCACGCGGCCTTTCTGGCGGATCCGGATCGCGAGGCTCGTCTGCAGCGCGCCGAAATCGGCAAGCTCCAGCGCCTCGTCGTAGAAGAAGCGCGGTGCCGTAACATCCGCCGTGCGACGGACCGAAGATCCATCGAGGATATCGATTCGGTAACCCTCCTCCGCCTCGTCGAGCGCAATCTCGGCCGCGTCCCAATCGTCCGCCTCGATCCGTCCGCGGCGCACCCAGGACATCGCAATGCCGGCGTCACCGCGCCTGGCACGCAGATGCACCGGCGCCAGCGGCGTCTGCGCCCGCAGGCCACCGGCAAAGGCGATTGGCCCCACGCGGCCGACCGATGCAGTCGTCCCTTCCGCCAGCCAGTTCAGGCTGCGCCCCCGCTCCTCCGCCGTCAGCCCGAGCGGCACCACCGCCTCGTCCAGCAGCACGACGGGCGCGGCAACCATCGCACCTGACGCCATGGCATCCTCCGTCCCCGCCAGCCCCCGCAGCAGCGAGCCCAGCCGCCAGCGGTTCGGCGCGATTTCCTCGGCCTCGGCGAAGGCCAGGATCTCCCAGGCACCATTCGCGGCCCGCAGCGCCAGCCGGTTCTCTCCGGCCAGGACCGCAGGCGCAGCCGCCGACGAGAGGCCGCCGAAGAAGAGGTCCAGTTCAAGGGACGAGCCTCGGTCGAAGCGCCCGGAGACAGTCCCCGGCAGGAGCGGCTGCGCCAAACGACCAATCCGGGCCGGACGATCGAGCGCCGCCCGCAGCGCATAACCTTCGGTCGTACTCGACGATGACAGCAGGATGCGCTGCCAGGGCCGACACAGGCCCGCCGCCCGCGCAAAGCTTTCACCGGCACCGCTCGTGAAGCGCGGCAGGTCGAGAAGGTGGAGAAGCGGCGCGAAGCCGTCCGACGCCGAACCGCCGTCGCCCGGCTGGCCGCTGTCGCCGATCGGCGCCGAGGGCGTCCAGGCGGCGTTCTGGCGCGCCTCGATGCGGCGCGTGTCGCCCTCCTCCAGGCGGCTGACGATGAAGGTGCCAGCGAGCTCCGGCAGACGGATCACGTCGCCGGGCTGCAGTCCGATCTCCGCCGGCGACAGGGCCAGGCTGAGGCTGCGGCGCGAGATCCACTGGTCGCGGACAGCGGCCTCGGCGGCGGCGAGCGCCGTCTCCTCCGCCAGCACCGCCGGCAGATCATAGGACAGCACCCGCTGGCTGCCGGTCCGCGTCCGCCGCGAACGGGCGCTGGCCTGTTCGTAGTCGAGGGCGGGATTGTAGGAGCCGATCACCACCTCGGCGGCAAAATCGCTGTCGTGGCCGCGCGCCTCGGTCCACAGCGGCGCGTCCTCGACGTCGGCCAGCACCTCCACCGCATGCGCCGGCATGCTGGCGGCACCGCGCGAACGAAACCGCAGCCGCCCGGCATCCTCCACGACATCGACGCGGAAGACGTCGAGCAGCGGCGACAGGAGCGCCCGTGCCGACGTCACCTCCGCCTGCACATAGCCGGTGAGGTCGCCCGTCACCTCGGACACGTCGAAATCCGCAAAACCATGATCGGTCAGGATCGCGGCGATCGCATCCGCGAGCGTCGTCGCGCCCAAACGCCCGTTCAGCCAATGACCGGCACGCCAGTGGCCGCCGTCACTCCAGACCGAAATGTTGGAAGGAAAGGCCGGATAGGGCCGTGCATCCCAGGTCCAGGCAAACAGCCGGCTCGGATCTACGGGACCGGCGGGCGCCTGTGCGCTCCAGTGCCGGTGATGGGCCTCGAGGAACCGGCGCTGCGTGGCGTCGGACCGGGCGCGGCTCGAAAAATGCGGCGCCGCGCTCTCAGCCGACTTCGGGTCGACGAAGACATTCGGCTGGTTTGCCCCCTTGTCGACCGCAGCACAACCAAGCTCGGTGAACCAGACCGGCTTCATCCGCAGCTGCCAGGCCGTCGGCTGTGCCACCTCGACGCCGGCCACCCTGTTATAGTGCCGGTTGCCCCACCAGGCGGCAATGTCCTTGAAGCGAAACACCCAGGGCTTGCCCGCCGCACCGTCGGTGATCGGCGTGCGGATGCGCGCACTCCTGTCCGCATCACTGGCATAATACCAGTCGAACCCCTCGCCCGCCGTGATCTGCGCCTGCAGGGCCGCAAGGTCGTCGGGCACGCGAAAGCCGTCCGGATTGGCCTCCGACAGGTCGCCATCGCGCCAGTCGGACAGGGGCATGTAGTTGTCGATGCCGACGGCATCGATCGCCGTGGAGGCCCAGAGCGGATCGAGGTGGAAGAAATGGTCGCCCGAGCCGTCCTGCGGCTGGTATCCGAAGTACTCGCTCCAGTCGGCGCCATAGGTCAGCTTCGTCTGCGGCCCGAGGATCGCCCGCACCTCGGCCCCGAGCTGCACCAGCTGCTCGACAAAGGGAAAGGCGCCCGTTCCATCGCGCAGCTGCGTCAGCCCGCGCAGCTCGGAGCCGAGCAGGAAGCCATCGACGCCGCCGGCCGAGATCGCCAGCTGCGCATAATGCAGCACCATCCGCCGGTAGCCTTCCGCCCCTTGCGAAAACGCCTGAACCTGCGCCCGCGCCACGGCTGTCCGATCGGCGCTGCCCGGCCGGCCCGGTCCCGGATGGCAGGTGATGCGGCCGCGCCAGGGGTAGCTCGCCTGCTCCGCGCCGCCATAGGGGTCAGGCAGACCATTGCCCTGCGGGATGTCCATCATCACGAAGGGATAGAGATAGACCTCCAGCCCCCGCGCCTTCAGATCGGCGATAGCCTGCCGCACGCTAACGTCGCTCGGCGTGCCACCATAGGCGGGCCCGCCGTCGTAGGTGCTGACGAGATGGGCCTCCTCGCGCGCCATCCCCGCCACGGACCAGGCTGCACTCTCCTCGTCCCGATGCGCCGTCTCGACGCCCGGCACGATCCGGCATTGGCCTGCCCTCAAATCCGTTCCGAACCAGGCAACCACCAGCGCCACGCGCTCCAGGTTCGGACACAGCGCCGTCAGCTCGTCGAGCGACGCCTGCCAGTCGGTACCGGCCGTCAGCACGTGGCGGTTCATGATCCGGGCACTGCCCTCGCCGGTCTTCTCCGTCACCTGATCCGTCGAATAGCCATGCTCGGTCGCGCCCGGAATGATGGTCACCGCCCGGATCTGCCGCTCGAGCGCGCCGACCGGCCGCAGCACCTCGAACTGTAGGAGCGGAATGCGGTTTCCGAAGGCGTCGAGCGGGAGGCGCTCGAAGGCGACATAGGCGAGCCCGCGGTAGGCCGGCGCGTTTCCCGCCCCCTGCTTCGCCTCGATCAGCGGATCGGGCAATTGCGCCTCGTCGCCGCGATGGACGCGCATCTCGATGCCTGTCAGGTCGAGTTCCCGGCCATCGGCCCAGACACGCCGCACCCCGGCGATCTGCCCTTCGCAGAGCCCGACGGCGAGATTGGCGTAATATCGAAAGGTCTCCACCTTCGGCCCGGTCGCCTTGCCGCCGGAGCGCTCGCGCCGCACCTCCTCCTCGAAGCGTGTTGCCCAGATCAGCGTGCCGCCGATCCGCGCCGTGCCGTAGACCCGGCTGATCGCCGCGCCCTCGTCGGCCCCCGGTATCCGCGCCGTCGCCAGCCTGGCGCCGGACACCGTCCGTCCGCCGTTGATCAGCGCCTGGTCGACCAGGCTTCCGGCCAGCCCGCCGGCGGCCCGCCCGAGGATTGCCCCGACAGGCCCGAACACGCCGCCGAGCGCCGCGCCCGCCGCCTGCAGCAGAATGGTGGCCATGCGTCACCCCTTGCAGCACCACCTGGATGCCCGCTTAGATTGTGATAATCTGGAAATGTTTGGGAGCAGAAGCAGACCTCGCCGCAACAGCCGGCGTGTCGGTGAGGATGGGCCACACCGACCTTGGCAGAGGCCCTGCGCTCAACCTCAGGAGGATGCTATGAAGCTCAGGCTGAATGGCGTCATGCTTACGATAAGAAAAACCCGGACGGGCTGGTCAATCGCCGTCCGGGTCATATTCTTCTCATAAGCAAAACGGTGGGCGAGGTTACCGCCTCGCTCACCGCTCCGGAAACATACGCCACTTGATGCGATTTTTCAATCTCGCTGAACAGCCGGAAACCGGTGCACGGCCGCGATCCGCCGCTGCCAGGACGGCACCAGCGCCGAGCGCGTCACCGCCGCCTGTTCGTAGGCGTGGATGAAGTGGCGCTCGTCGGCCAGGATGCCGGCATGCTTGGCGGCACAGCCACTCTGCCAGCGGAAGAGGAGCAGATCACCGGGAGCGGCCGTACCCATCGGCAACGCAGGCCCGAATAGCCGCAATCCCGCGTCGAGCAACCGTTCCTCGCCGCCCCGCTCCGCCCAGTCGGGCGCATAGGGCGGCACCGGCCCCGGATCCTCGCCGTACAACTCGCGCCAGATGCCGCGGATGAGCCCGATGCAGTCGCAGCCGACGCCCTTCGTCGCTCCCTGATGCCGATAGGGCGTGCCGATCCAGCCCTCGGCCAGCGCCACCACCCGCGCCCCCAGCGCTTCCCCCGACTGCGCCCCATGGCCGCTCATCGGAAGATCGGCCCGCCATCGTGCTGGCCTTCGCCGGCCGCATAGGAATAGGCGAAATCGCTTCCCGGCACATGCGGGAAGCCCCGAAAACTCAGCTGGTTTGCGAAGCGCGATCGGCAGGTGGAAAACGTCTTGTCGCAGCCGGCCGTCACGGTGAAGCCCTGCCCCGCCTCCAGCACGCCGTCGAACGGCAGCCAGAAGGAGAGCTCCGCACGGCCGTCCGGCAGTCGGCGGTGGGTCTCGATGTCGATCCGTCGCCCGTCGTCCAGCACCAGCACGCCCAGCCCGAAGAAGCCCTCCGCAAACGCGGCCAGCCCATCAGCGATCAGGCTGCTCATCCCCGAGACAGAGACCACCGTCCCGCTCCCCCGCCAGGCCGACAGATCGACGCCGCAGCGCGTGTCGCCGAACGCGGCATCGCAGCGGCGGTTGTAGACGCGGCCCTGCGGCTGCGCCAGCCGATGCGCCAGGCTGCGCAGTTCCGCTGTGAAGGCGCCGCCGGCGCGCACCACCTCGCCCAGTTCGCGGACATCGAGCAGCATGTGCGCCTCGGGCTCTGCCCAGTTGACCAGATAGCGCTCGACCCGGGCGCCGTCGTAGCGCCCGGCCGCGAGATCCGCCTCGCGGATCGCCTCGCTCGAAAACCCGCCCGCCACCTCGTCGGCGCTCACGGCAAGCCCCGTCGCCGTCTCCACCGCGCTGCCGGAAAAACCGCTGGCGGCGCGGAAGACGGTTCCGGCAAACTCCAGATCCTGGTCGTGGTCGGTGAAGCCGAGCACCACGCCGTCGCTTCGCGTCACCCGCCAGCCATGGCAGGTGGTGGTCGCATCGCCGGAAAGATGGGTGGCGAGCGCTGCCGGAACCTCTCTCATGGCATGATCTCCGTCAGCGGAATGGTCGGGATGCGTCCGGCGTCGAAATGCGCGAGGTTGACCTCGATGCGGTCGGTGTCGAAGCGCACCGGCACGTCGAACGCGAAGCCGGCGCGCACCACGGCGCCTGGCCCCGGCACATGGCCGGCCACGAAGGTCACAAGGCCAGTCGTCGCGTCCACCGCAAAACTTGCCGGCACCTTGGCGACACCGTCGACCGAGACCAGCACGCTGCCCGCCACCGGCTTGGCGATCGCCCGCACCCAGCTGCCGCCGGCATCGCCATAGGTCTTGGAGAGGGAAAAGCGCGCGGTCGTGCCGTCGCCCGTGCCGATCACCTGGTCGGTCGCCGTCAAAGGCTCGCCGGGCGCCCGCGACGTCGCATCGAGCGGATCGCGAAAGCGAAAACCGTTCAGCCGTCCGCCGCGCGCCTCGAAGAACTCCAGCACGGCGTAGAGGTCGGCCAACGACCGGATGCCGGAGCCCGCGTCATAGCTGCGCCGCGAGCCGCGCCAGCGCGCATTGCGGTTCTCGCGTCCGTTCGACAGGTTGACGATATCGGTGCGCCGCACCGGCCCGCCGCTGGTGCCGAGCGCCAGCCGCAGGGGAAAGCGGACCTCGTGAAAACCCGTCATCGCTGCATCTCCGCCACCGTCGTTGATTATCGCTAGAGGCCGCGCTGGCCGCGCCCGACGCTGCGCGCCAGCATGGCGGTGATCTGGCCCTCGCTCCTGCGAAAGCTCGCCGCATCGGCCGCCGTCACGTTGAAGACGATCTGCGGCGCTGCGCCACCACCGGCCGCCGCCACGCCAAGCGCGCCATCCGGCCCGCGCTTGAGCGGCAGGATTGCCTCCGCGCCCGCCTCGCCCATCAGCCCCAGATCGCCACCGCCCATCGGAAAGAAGCTCGGCGACCGCACCACGCCGCCCTCGGCAAAGGGCACGACCGACCCCACCATGCCGCCGATCGCCTTGCCCAGCGCATTCTCCAGCGGCTTCAATCCGGCCGAGAGCGCAATATCGCTCAACCGGCTGCCCAGCCCCCGCAAGACATCCTCCAGCCCCCTGCCGCCCACCGCCGCCGACCGAAGCGCCCCCGTCAGCGCCGCCCCGAACCGCTGCGACCGCGCCTCCAGATCCGCCATCACCACCGCCAGCTGCTCCGCCTCGCCGAGCGTGCCGGCGAACGAGATGTCGTCGTCTTCCATGGGAGTGTCCTTTCGGTTGGGGTAGCCGCTTATCGGGCTGCCGCCAGCCTTGGCTATTCTCCGAACATGCTACCGAGAGACCAAATATTCAAAAACGTCCGCATGCCCGAACTTTGTGAATGGGATCTGCAACGTTGCTGATTCAACTGAAGGGCTGTAACTGTTTCGATTGACTGCTACCGGGAGTGGGAGATGCCATCGCATGAAGGAACGTTTTGAAGGTGACTCCGGAAGGCGTCTTCGCGTGGAGGCTCTTGCGGTGCAGAAGTTGGTGCAAGGCAGCGATCTTCTTGCACAAGAGTTAGCAGATCGATGTGACGTAGAAGAGCATCCCGAGGGATCGGTTTTGATCCAGCAAGACGATGATTCCAACGAGATCTATTTTGTTTTAACTGGCACCCTCCAGATCGTCGTCAATGGCCGATCCGTCGGAGTTCGGGGGCCGGGAGACAGCGTGGGCGAAATGGCCGCGATACAGCCGACGCAAAAAAGGTCGGCATCAGTGATAGTGCTTACTTCGGCTGTAGTGGCCAAAGTAAGCGAACCGAATTTCGCTGAGATTGCCAGTCGGTATCCGCAACTTTATCGTGCCATAGCCCAGGAGCTATCTCGTCGATTGCTAGAGCGCAACAAGCTTGTTCAGGTCCACCGCGACCAGATTCGCGTCTTTATAATTTCCTCGGTTGAAGGCTTGTCTATCGCAAGAGCAATACAAGAAGCATTCGAGCACGACCCCTTTGTTTGCACGGTGTGGACCGACGGCGTGTTCCGTGTAGCCAACTACACGATGGAATCGCTGGAATCTGCTATAGACAATTCTGACTTTGCGATTGCTGTAGCACATGCTGATGATGTGACGGCTTATCGAGGGCAAGACTGGCCTGCTCCACGCGATAACGTAATCTTAGAGCTTGGATTATTCATGGGCCGCCTAGGACGTGCTCGTTCTATCTTGATGGAGCCACGCGATGAAAAAGTTCGGTTGCCGAGCGACTTAGCTGGGATCACAACTATCCCTTATCGTTTTGAAGCTGGAGGGGATATGGCAGCTCTGTTAGCATCAGCCTGCAACAAGCTCCGAACCCACTTTAAAACTTTGGGACCGAACAACGGATGAGCTTGCTCGACGAGTTAACGGATCACGCTGCGGTAACGTTTCGGACGCGGTGGGACACAAGAGACGGCCGGGTCGTTCCCGCTCCGACTGATTTAAAGCTTACGAATGACGCAGTTGTCTTCGATCGAGCGACAGTTCTCTATGCGGACCTAACTGCATCAACAAGTATGGTTGACAGCCTTGGTTGGCAGCGTGCGGCCGAGATCTATAAGACCTTCCTTTTTTGTGCGGGGAAAATCATCAGGGATGCTGGGGGCTCGATTACCTCTTACGATGGCGATCGAGCTATGGGAGTTTTTATCGGCGGCGACCAATGCACCTCTGCTGTCCAATGTGCCTTAAAAATCAACTGGGCAGTCCAAGAAATCATAAATCCGGCACTTAACAAGCAGTATAGCGATAACACATTCAGTGTCAGGCAGATCGTCGGCATTGACACCAGTACCATCAGAGCAGCACGTACCGGTGTTCGAGGTGATAATGACATCGTGTGGGTTGGAAGGGCAGCAAACTATGCTGCTAAACTTACTGAAATAAAGCAGTCGGAGCGGACTTGGATAACAAAGGACGTCTATAATTGGATGAACGGCAGATCTAAATTCGGCGGTAACCCGAAGCAGGACATGTGGAAAAGGTACACCTGGTCAGGGCACGATAGGTCGGAGATCTACGGTTCTGCATGGCGTTGGGCGCTAACATAGAATCTTCCTGCCGGAAGAAGGTAAGGGGCACCCCCTCTACCCCCCATCCGGAAACCGCCCCATCAACCCCTCCAGCCCCTCCCGCCCCATCCCCGGCGGGTGCGGCCGCAACCCGCCGGTCATCGCAAAGAACTCCACCGGCGTCAGGCGCCAGAACACATCCGGGGAAAGCCGCAGCAGGCAGAGGCCCATGTGCATCACCATCTCCCAGGGAAACGGCTGCGGCTCGGCGCCCTTGCCGGCTGCGGCCCTCAGGGGTCCGCGCGGCCGGCCTCCTGCGGCCCGGTGAAGGTTGCCGCCAAAAGCGCGCCGACCACGCCGGCCGCACCCGGCAGCCCGCCCTCGACGCTCATCGCCGCCACCTCCTCGTCGGAATAGAGATTGCCGCCGCCGCGCAGGCCCGCACCGAGGATGCGGATGATGTCCACCGACCTGATGCGGCCGGAGGAAAACCGTTCCGCCAGCCCCTGCAGGTCGCCGGCGCCAAAGGCCGTCTCCAGCTCCGCGAGGCTGCCGAGCGTAAGACACAGCACCCGGCGCTCGCCGTCGATCACCGCCTCCACCTCGCCGCGCCGCTGGTTCGCCCGCCCGCCGTTCGCCCATTCGCCATTCGCCCGTCCGCCCGGCGCCATCAGAGCACCGCAAACGTCAGGCTGCCGGCCGATTCCAGCGCCAGTTCGAAGCGGATCTCGCCATTGTGCTCGCCGGAATATTCGAGTGCGGTGATCTGGAACGGCCCCGTCAGCGTCCCGAAATCCGGGATCAGCACCTGCCAGGAGAGGATCGTGCCGGCAAAGAAGGCGGCGCGCACCAGCGCATCGCTCGCCTGGTCCTTGAAGATGCCGGCCCCGGTCAGCGCGGCCCGCTGGATGCCGGCGCCGCCGAGCAGCTCGCGCCAGCGCCCGGCGCTCTCGGCATCGGTCACATCCACCGTCTCGGCATTGAACGACAGCCGCCGGGACCTGAGCCCCGCCACCGTCACATAGGTCCCGCCATTGCTGATCTTCAGCAGCAGATCCTTGCCCTTCTGCGCCACCATGCTCGTCCCCTTCCGCAAACGAAAAAGGCGCCGTCGCGGGCGCCGATGTTTTTGAAATCTCGCTTCTGTCCGACTCCGCGGGCTGCTAAGTCTGCGTCACCCTTCCGCGATTCCGGCCCCCATGGCATTCCTCACCAGACGCTCCGCCCAGACCATCGCCGTCCTCGCCGTGACGCAGCTCGCCGGCTGGGGCACCTCGTTCGAGGTGCTCGGCGTCATGGGCCGCATCATCGCGCCGGAGCTTGCCCTCCCCAACGAGGTGATCTTCGGTGGCCTCACCGTGATGATGATCGTCAGCGCGCTCGCCGGTCCGAGTGTCGGCCGCCTGCTCGAGCGCCATGGCGCCGCCCGCGTGCTTGCGCTCGGCGCCACGGCCTTTGCCGCAGGCCTGGCGCTGCTTGCGGTCAGCAGCGGTGCCGTCGTCTATCTCCTCGCCTGGGTCGTCATCGGGCTGGGCGGCGCCCTCGGCCTGTCGGCCCCGGCCTATACCGCCGTCGTCGAACGCGAGGGGCAGGATGCAAAGCGCGTCATCGCCATCCTGATGCTGTTTACCGGCCTCTCCGTCACCATCTTCTGGCCGCTGCTGGCGCTCTTCAACGATCTCGTCGGCTGGCGGCTCACTTTTGCCGCCTGCGCGGCCCTGCAGCTCTTCGTCTGCGTGCCGCTCTATCTCTTCGCGCTGCCGAAGCCGCTGGCGGTCACAGCGGAAGGACAGACGCAGGCGCAGCGGCCGCCGGTGCCGCTATCGGAGCCGGAGCGGCGCCAGGCCTTCCTGCTCGTCGCCTGCGCCGTCACCATCAGCTCCTTCGTCACCTTCGGGCTGGCGCCGGCGCTCCTCGAACTCCTGCAGCAGGCGGGCGCCACGCCGGAGCTGGCGCTGCAGCTCGCCGCCGCGCGCGGCGTCTTCGGCATCTCCGCCCGCTTCATCGACATGCTGCTTGGCAAACGCGGCAGTCCGCTTCTCACGGCGTCCGCCGGTTGTCTGCTCATCCTCGGCGGCCTCGCCCTGTTGCTTGCGATGCCAGGCTCGACCGCCGGCCTCTGGATCTTCATGCTGCTCTACGGCTTCGGCTCCGGCATCTTTGCCGTCGCCCGCGCCGTGCTGCCGCTGGCGCTGTTTTCGCCGCGCGAATTCGGCCTGCAGTCGGCGCGCCTCTCGCTGCCGCAGAACCTCGCCAATGCCGCAGCGCCGGTGATCTTCACCGCGCTTCTCGACCGCCTCGGCTATCAGGCGGCCACCGTCTTTGCCGGCGGGCTCGCCTGCGTCGCGCTCCTCTCGATCGTCCTCCTGGTCCGGCTCGTGCGGCAGGCGCATGCCCGCCCGCCCGTCACTCCGTCACCGCCCGAAACTGCAGCTCGGCCATGAACAGTTTTGCCTTCGGCTGCCGGCCGGTGCGCGTGCGTACATGGGTGAGGCTTACCAGCGCATGGCCCGAAAGCGAGAGCGGTGCGTCGTGCAGAAGCTCCCGCAGCCGCCCGGCAATCTCCTCCGCCTGCCGTCGCCCTTCCGCCTCGGACCAGACCTCCAGCAACAGCCGGTGCTCCTCGCCGGCCTCGCTCGCCGTCGAGTAATCGCGCGTCTCCACCTCGCCGAAGACGATGCAGGGCAACGCCGGGCGCGGCAGCAGCCGGTCGCGGATGCCGTCGGCGCCGATCAGCGCCACCAGCGCCGCATCGGCAGAAAGCCGTGCGTGGATGGCGACGAGCAGAGCATTGGCGGCCGTCATCGGGCATCCTCCTCGCACTGGCAGACGAGATAGCGTTCCGTCTCGTCCGGGTCCTGCACCAGCTTCACCCGGAAGATGCGGCCGCCCTTGCGCAACCGCTGGCCGGCGGAGACATCGCTGCGTAACCGCAGCCAGATGCGGTGCGTGATCCGTCCGGTCTCCGCCGAGGCCTCCTCCGAGAGCATGGTCGAGAGCGGCTCGATCCGCGCCCAGAGCGAGGCCGTGAGCGTCCACCCGGACGTTGCCCCGCCCTGCCCGTCCGGCACCTCCTGCGGCGTCTCGAGGTCGAGCCGCGCCGTCATCTGGCCGGGATCGAAGAAGAGCACAGGCATCACGTCAGAGCCTCCGCATCCGGAAGGGCCCGATCAGCCGCTCGTAACCGTCGGGAATGCCCGCCGGCTGCTGGTCGGGCGAGAGCACGCCGCGGAAGGCGAACATATGGCCGATGTGGATCAGCATGGCCCGCTTCAGCGTCCCCGGTACATCGGTGCCGGCCTCGCCGTAGCCGGCGGTAAAATCGATCTCGATGCCGTTCATCGCTCGCCCCGGCGCCGGCGGATGTTTCAGCCACAGCCGCGCTGGCCGTCCCTCGCCGTCGAGCAGATGATCCTCAAGTGACACTTCAACCGGTGCGCCGTCGGCATCGTAAACCGTAATCATCTGAATCGCTTGCACCGGCGCTTTCGCGAGGCGAATGACGCCGTCACCCGGCCAGTCGTCGAGGTAGAGCCGCCAGGACTGCGCCATCAGGCAGAGCCCCGTCTCGCGCTCCAGATGCTCGCGCCGTCGTGATCAGCGAGAGCAGCAGCGCATCCTCCTCGCCGCCGTCGAGCCGCAGATGCGCCTTCACCTCGACAAGCGTCAGCGGCTCCGCGGTGGGCGGCGTGGTCTGGGCGTAGGTCATGGGATGTCCTTTTGGGAGGGGCTAGTGAGGAGGCACTAGGCAGCGATGCCCACTGCCTATTGCCTGCCTACTGCCGGCGGCTCACGCCGCCGCAAACCGCACCAGCTTGATCGCCTCGAAGTTCTGCACCCCGCCACCGACGCGCTTGGTGGTGTAGAAGAGCACATAGGGCTTGGCGGAATAGGGATCGCGCAGGATGCGCACGCCGGCCCGGTCGACGACCAGATAGCCGGAGCGGAAATCACCGAAGGCAACCGCCAGCGCATTGGCAGCCACGTCCGGCATCTCCTCGGCCTCGGCGATCGGAAAGCCCATCAGCGAGGCGGGCTGGCCGGCGCTCGCCGGCGGGCGCCACAGATAGTTGCCGTCGGCATCCTTGAACTTGCGCACGTCTGCTTGCGTCTTGCGGTTCATCAGGAAGGTGCCGTTCTGGCGATGGCCGGCCTTCAGCGCATAGATGACGTCGACCAGCGTGTCGGAGGGCCCGGTCGTCTTCCAGGCGCCGGCCGCGCCGGTCGCGACATAGCCGAGGTTGCCCCAGGTCCAGGCGCTTTCCGCCACCGCCGTATAGGTCAGGAACCCCTTCGGCCGGTTGACGCCGTCGCCGCGGATGAAGGCATCGCCCTCCTGCTCGGCAAAGACGATGTCCACCTCGCCGGCGATCCAGGCCTCGATGTCGACCGCCGCATCGTCGAGCAGCGCCTGGGTCGCCGCCGGCATGGCGTAGAGCTCCATGGTCGGGAAGGAGAGTTCGGAGAGCTGCGGCGTGCTGGTCTGCGGCCGCGCCGCGGTTTCCGCCACCCAGCCGGTCGAAAGGCCCGAGGCGGCGAAAGGCTTCTTCAGCACGGCCGAAGACACCGTCCGGACGGTCGAAAGCGCCCGCATCGGCGAGGCGATCGAAATCCGCCGGCCGATCTCGGTGTCGGTCTCCGGCGGCACCAGATAGCCGCCGTCGGCGGCAACCGACCCGGAAAAGGCCTTCGCCTCCAGTTCGCGCAAGCCGCCGTCCTCGCCGCGGCGCACATAGGCGTCGAAGGCCGCCTTGTGTTCTTCCGCCTCCGGCGACAGCTCGCGGCCCAGGCCCTGCGAGGACCCGAGCGCCGGCCGCGCCTTCTTCAGCACCAGCTGGTCGAGCAGCTTCTTCTGCTCGTCCATGGCGCGGTTGACACGGTCCATCTTGTCGCGCGTCACCACGTCGGCCGTCAGCTTCTGCTCGATCTCGCCGAGCCTGCGGTCGTTGACATCCTTGAAGGCCTCGAAGGCCTCAATGAAGTCCTCGAAGGCCGCCGTCACCGTCTCCGGCACCGCCTTCACCTCGGGAGCCGCCTTCACTTCGCGCGATATCGTCACCCTGTCCGTCATGTCGCTTTTCCTTTGAAGCTGGATTTGAACATCGTCTTCGCCGCCCGCCGCATGTGGCGGACGAGTTCGGTTTCGCGGTCCCGGAAGAACCGCGCCTGCTTGACGTCGGAGACGCGCGCCGAGGGCAGCATCGGGAAGGTCACCACCGAGATCTCCCAGAGGTCGGCTTCCAGGATGCGGCGCACGCCGGTCTTCGGATCGCTGCGCGCCTTGACCGTCCGGAAGCCGATCGACAGGCCGTCGAGCGCGCCCGATTTCATCAGCGAGAAGACCTCGCGCGCCCGGGCGACGCCTGGCGACAGCACGCCCTCCACATAGAGCCCGCGGGCATCCTCGCGGATCACCGTCCAGGCGCCGATCGGCTCGGCCGGATCATGCTGGTAGAGCATGCGCACGCCACGGGCGCCGCGCTCGACCAGCGAATTCAGAAAGGCCCCGCGCTCGATCCGGTCCTTGCCGAGATCGACCTCGCCGAAGACCGAGGCATAGCCGGAAAACCGCCCGTCGCCGGCAATGCCGGAAAGCTCCAGATTGGCGAATTTTCGCCCGCTCGGTCGGTGCGTCGTGCGCACGGCGGTACGCTGCCCGCGGTTGGCGTGCATTGGCATTCTCCTGCAATGTTGCAAATACCCCTCCCGGCCTGCCGGCCACCCTCCCCACAAGGGGGAGGGAGATCCGCGGCACGGTCTCAATCCTCATGGTCCCCAGGCGCTCAGCTGCGCCGAAGAGAGGGAGCAAGGCCTCACCCCACGTCCCCTCCCCCTTGTGGGGAGGGTGGCCGGCAGGCCGGGAGGGGAACTTGGTCAAATTAGTCCTGCGACATGAGTCCTACCGCCCCCGTCCGCCGTAGCGGGCAAACACCCGGGCCAGCACGCCGAGCCCCCACCAGGCGCAGAGGCTGGCGAAGGCCGATCCCATCAGCATGATCTCGCCGGCCGAGAGGCTGGTCGCCACCTGCAGCCGGGTGGCGATCCACAGGCCCGTCGATCCGCCGAAGATGATGCCGGTGGCGACCCCGGTCAGGAAGCGCACCGCCGCCTCCTGCCGGTCCTTCGGCAGCAGATAGGCCAGCGAGATCGCGGCCCCGGAGACCGCCCCGATCAGCCGCGCGGTCGACAGACCGCCGTCATGGGAGAAGTCGGCCATTTCATTAACCTTCTCTAATTAAGATGATCCTGCGCCAATCACCGGCATCCCTGCCCGCAGGGCGGCGGATGCCGCCTCGCTCCGGATGCGTCCGTGCCGGTTTCCGTCAATCTTCCGAATCGTTTGGCGGTCTTTCCTCACAGCGGGATTCCGCGTCTTCACGCAGCGGATCAACGTCTTCACCTGACACGTCAGCACCGCGCGCCTCAGCCTGGTGCCGGGCGCGATCGTCTGCCCTGTGCAAAACCGCCATCGTCACACAGCCTACATCTAACTCGGCTTAACTGTTCCCACGTTCAAACGGGGGAATGAACATGGTCTACGTCGTGCAACCCGGACAGGTGCCCCGCGGCACCGTCTGGGAAAAGCCTATGCTCCTCTCGGCTCTCTTCACGGCAACCTTCTCGATGCTGCTCTCGGCCTTTCCGCAGATCGACCTGGCGGTGAGCCGGCTGTTCTACGTCGAAGGCCGGGGCTTCCCCGCCGGCGAAATCGAGGCGCTGAACACCTTCCGCGCCGTCGGCCAGTATTTCCCGTTGACGCTGTCCATCGTGCTCTTGTTCGGCCTTATCCTGAAGATCGCCTATCCGAGCCGGCCTTGCCTGTTCTCGCCGCGCTTCACGGTCTATTTCGCGAGCCTCTTCCTGCTCGGGCCGGCGCTGCTGGTGAACGGCATCCTGAAGCCCTTGTGGGATCGCCCGCGCCCGCGCAACGTCCTTGAGCTCGGTGGCGACCAGCCATTCGTGCCGGCCTGGAGCATGGGCGGCAACTTCTTCGAGGACCGCTCCTTCGTCTCCGGCGAGGCGGCCGTCGTCGTCTGCCTGATTCCGCTGGCCTTCTTTGTGCCGGTGATCTGGCGCCGCTGCGTCCTCGTGCTGCTCTCGGCCTTCGCCGCCGCCACAGCGCTCAACCGCATCGCCTTCGGCGCCCACTTCCTGTCGGACGTGCTGATTGCCGCCGGGCTGATGGGCATGGTGGCCGTCGGCCTCTGGTACCTGATCTACGTGCGTCCGGGGTCCCAGTCCTGCGACATCAAGCTCGATGCCGATCTCAGCCGTCTTGGCTTTGCGCTTCACGCACGGCGACGCAGAGCGCTCCGCCGGCTGCGGTCCGGTGTCGCCGTCGGCCTGTCGTTTGTGTCTCGGACGCAGCCGGCACGCGGAACCAGGCGCGGCAAGCGCACGCTGGTTGCTTCCAAGGCCTGACAGCCTCAGTACCCCACCTCCTGGCGCTTCTCCTCGTCGCTCAGGAACCCGGCCGCGCCGACCCGCGCCCATAGCGCATCGCGCTCGGCGGACAGGCCCGCGATGCGGTCGAGATCCGGCTCCAGCCGGATCGGTTCGCCGTAAGCCTGCGACAGCCAGGCCGACAGGCTTGCCGCGGTGCGCGTCAGGAGCGGCACCACCGTCAGCCGGTAGAAGGCGCGGTTCGCCTCCTGGTAATTGGCATAGGTATTGTCGCCGGGTATGCCGATCAGCATCGGCGGCACGCCGAGCGAGAGCGCGATGTCGCGCGCTGCGGCGTTCTTCGCCTCGATGAAATCCATGTCCTTCGGCGAAAAGCCCATCGACTTCCAGTCGAGCCCGCCTTCGAGCAGCAGCGGCCGCCCGGCGTTGACCGCCCCCGAATAGCCGGCCTCCAGTTCCTCCTTCAGCCGCTCGTACTGGTCCGGCGACAGATTGCCGCCGTCCTTCGGCTGGTAGACGAGCGCGCCGGAGGGCCGCGCCGAATTGTCGAGCAGCGCCTTGTTCCACTCGCCGGCGGCATTGTGGAGATCGAGCGCTGCCCCGGCGGCGCCGAGCGGCGGAAAGCCCAGGTGATCGTCGAGCGGATGGAAGAGCTTCAGGTGCAGCAGCGCCACCCCGCCGCTGCCCGCCGGCACCTCTGCCGGCAGCCGCCGCGTGACATGGCCGGCGCGGTAGTCGTAGGCCGCGATCCATCCGTCGCGCGCCTCCACCACGCTCACCCGGTCGGGCCGCAAGAGGTGCAGTTCGCGCAGCGTTCCGGAGAGCTGCAGCGGCTCCACATAGGCGTTGCCGGAGAGCATCAGGTGGCCATAGAGCGCCTCGAAGAAATCCGGCCCGGCCTGACGCCCGTTCGGCTGCGCCAGAAGCGCCAGCGCCGGATGATCCGCAAGCTCGGCATCGCCGTCATAGCCGAGCCAGGGCACGGAGGCGGCAGCCTCCGCCACCAGCCGCACCGCCCGGTGCGCCACCGGGTTCTTCATGAAGCCCGCCCGCGACAGCGCGCCGTAGGAGCGGCCCGACCAATGCGCCACGCCATCGCCGGCGACGATCGCAAAGCCCGCCGCCTTCGCCTCGACGGCGGCTGCGCCCGGGGGTAGCGAAGACACGCCTCTTGCCCCGCCGGTGGAAACCCACGGCAGCCTGAAGGGAGATCTCATTGTCTGTGGCTCCTTGCTCGGCGGCAGACCCCGGATCCCGGGTTACCCGCGCACCTCTGACTTGCCGCTCCTCGACCGGGCCAGTTGGCTCGACTGTTCCGTCAGGATATGGGTGATCTTCTGCTTTTCGCGGCGCGAGCGGATCTGCCGGGCGGTGATCTGATCCGGGTCGAGAAGCTTTCGGGCCCCCTCGGTGCGAACCGTGAAGCACCGTTCGGCGGCGGCCAGCTGGTCGTGCCAGGTGTAGCTGCCGACAGCGGTGACCACCAGTTCCTCGAGGCTCTCGATCGCCGCCTCCGCGTCGCCGTCCTGCATGGCCGCGACGATCAGGTCCTTGAAGGTGCCGAGGTCCAGGTATTCACCACTGGAGAGCGGTCCCTGGAACAGTTCGCTGCGCTGGTCCATGCCCTTGCGGCCGACCCTGTCGATGTCGCTCAGCGAGCACAGCACCTCGCGGTCACTCAGCTTGAGCTTCAGGATGACCGCCTCGATGAAGACGATCTCCGGGCTCATGTTGGTCAGGATGCAGCGCGACTTGATGGTGTGCCCACCGCCCCGGGTGATCAGGATCTTCGGCCGCTGCCGGTGGCGGTAGCTGCTGTAGAAGAGCTGCAGGTAAATCAGCCAGACACCCAGCATGGCCAGGCTGGAGAGCGCCGAGACGACAGCGGCATTGTCGATGAGCCATGTCCACATGATGCTGTCCTTGCCAAACCGCCAGAGAGAGTGCGTGTGCAACCACGCGAGGCGCATCACGGTTCCATGCGGCAGCCAAGATCGCCGCTCAGGCCCGCAAGGCCCTCGCGAACGCCCTCCCGTGACCCGCCACCAGAACGGCGCGATCGGTGCCGTTGATGATGCGCCTTGCGCCCTGCCAGTCCTCGACGGCGTCTGCGAAGAACTCGTCGAGCCGGCGGCCGGTGAAACTGCCGCGGCGCATGCCCTCGATGAGGACCGCCACCGACACGTCCATGCGCATGGCCAGCGCCGGCTCGGCGACGAGGTCGCAGCCGACGAGCTTCGACATGGCCTCGTAGTTCCTGCGGTGCGTCAGCTGCACCAGGCCGCGGCCAAGCCAGCAGCGGCCGTCGGGCTCGGGCCGCCAGTAGGGCGTCCTCACCGTCGCCAGCCGTCCGGCCGCGAAGGCCCGCTCCAGCCGGCGCACCGCCTCGGCATCGCTCTTTGCCAGCGTCTCGCGCACCGGCTGCATGGTCGCCGCCGTCTCGTGGAAGGCGGTCGCCAGCACATAGGCGAGCTGCCTTCGGTCGCCCTCGCCCACCCGTGCCTGCCAGCCGTCGAGAATCGCCGAAAGCCCTTCCACCTGCCGTTTCGCCAGCCGTCCGCCGAACAGGATGGGGCGGATGTCGGCGAAGAAAGAGGCCCTGTCGATCGTTTCGTGAACCATGGATGCCCGTCTCCCCTGCCAACCCTCATGTTTCAATCGGTTTAGAAAAACTAAATCGTTTTAAGCGTTTACGGCGCGATTTACATTTCGTTCACGCTGTGGAACCAACGGGGTGACGGGGCGTTTTGCTCGGCCTTTCGAACAGGAGAAGTCATGATGATGCACCCCCAGATTCCGGCCCCGCAGCCGACACAGCCCATTCCCCAGCACGTCCTCGATCGTCTCGAGTCCGAATGGCGCCAGATGCGCGAGAGCGTACCCCAGCCGGCAAAGCCGCTGCCCGCCGCCGAGTGATCGCCACACTGGTCGGAGCGCGGTGTCGCTCCGGTCAGATCCCCCTGATCCGGGGCTCCCCCTGCCCGTCGATCAGGAGCGCCGTCAGCGCCCAGACCAGCGCATCCAGCCGGTCGGGCGAGCGGCCCGACGACAGCCCGTCCGGCCCGAAATCACACATCTGGTCTTCCAGCGCCACGAACCGTCCCGCATGCACCACCCGCCGCTGCTCGTAGAGCGCCGCGACCGGTTCGGCGCGCAGGTATTTGCCGCGCGTGGCCCGCACCAGCGTCAGCGGCAGCGCCGCGTCGACGCTTCGCAGCATCGCCGCCACCATCTCACCGCCCTGGTTGACCTCGGCGACGATGCGGTCGGCGGCAAAGCGGCGGTAGGCATTCGCCACCGCGTTCGCCCAGCCCGCCGGGCTCATGCCTTCCACCGAGCAATCGGCCAGCACCACCGCCCGGCCGCCGGCATCGAGCCCCGCCACGACAATGCCGCAGCAGGAGGTTTCGCCCGAACCGGAGGGCGGATCGACCGCCACGACGATCCGACGCAGCGCCTCGGTCACCCGAAGCCGGCAGGCCTCGATCTCGTCGCGTTTCCAGAGCGCGTCCTCGCGATCCTCGATCAGTTCGCCGTCGATCTCCTGGCGCCCGAGCCGCGTGCCGCCATAGCGTTTCTCCAGCGCGGCGATGAAACCCGGCGCCAGGTTCTGCGCATTCCCGCGCGTTTCCATGCGCACCAGCCGGGTGTCCACATCGGAGAGCAGCCGCTTCAGAAGCGGCACCGGCCTGGGCGTCGTCGTCACCAGCTGGCGCGGATCCTGCCCGAGCCGCAGCCCGAACTGCAGCATGTCGAAGGTCTCCTCCGCATGCTTCCATTTCGCCAGCTCGTCGCACCAGGCATAGTGAAACTGCGGCCCGCGCAGGCTTTCGGGATCTTCCGAGGAGAAGATCTGGGCGATCGCCCCGTTCGGCCAGACCAGCCGCCGGCGGGAAATCTCGAAGTCCGGCCTGTGCCTGCGGGCGATCCGGCAGATGCCGGAGACGCCGTCCACCATGACCTCGCGCGCCTCGCCCAGCGTCTCCGCCACCAGCGCGATGCGCAGGTCCGAACGGGCGCCGGCCGAGGCCAGCGCCTGCACCCATTCCGCCCCGGCCCGCGTCTTCCCCGACCCGCGCCCCCCCATCAGCAACCACGTCCGCCACCCGCCCTCCGGCGGCTTCTGGTCGCGACGGCCGCTGAGATCCCAGTCCCGTGTATGGCCGAGCTGAAAGCCGGAATATTCGTCGTCATTCGTCTGCTCCTCACTGCCGTCACGCGAGGGAAGCAGGCCTATCGGCAGGTCGATCTCCCCCCTTGAGGGGGAGATGCCCGGCAGGGCAGAGGGGGGTAAGGCCCCAGGCTCCTGTTCAACAAGACCGCCACCCCCCTCTGTCGCCTTCGGCGACATCTCCCCCTCAAGGGGGGAGATCGGAGGAAGCCCGACGGCCTCCAGACGGCCCATCGCGTCAATCAATGACTGCCCCTTACCGATGGCACCCACCTGCGCGTCACGCGCCGCCGCAATTTCGCCGGCCGTCCTGTCCACCCCTGTTAAAGTCTTCACGTGTTTGCCCAATATCGCTTCCAGCCTCCGCCTCTGCGTGCGCTGGCTGGGCAGCCTCGCCTCCCGACCGAAGCAAGACGCCGGCCGGTGGACCATCGCGTTTCCATTCCTCGTAAAGACGGATAGCCCCTTCATTTGCGCGGTCCTCGATCATCTGCAGGAAGCGCTTCTTCGCCTCCTCATACCCGCTCGCATCCGCCGTCCGCTCGGCATCGTCCTCGCGGTCGCGGGCGAGCTGGCGCTGCAGGCTGTCGACCTTCTCCAGCGTGCGGACGATCAGCGACATGGCGTCGGTCGCCGCCTTGATGTCGGCACGGGCAAGCTTGCCGGCGGCCTCGTCGCCGCCCTGGAGCGCCGCGTCGGCGGCCGCCCGCATCGCTCGGAACGACTCGAACTGCTCGCGCATCTCCACCGTCATCTCGTTCAGGAGCTGGCGCAGTGCCTCGGCGGGAGAGACCGCCGGCGCCGCGGCCGACTTGATCTCGAGCACGACCGCCCGCACGTCGTCGACGAGCGCATCGTCCTCGGGCAGCGCCTTGCCATAGGCGGGTGCCGCGGCCCAGCAGCCGAACAGGCTGAGGTCTGCACATGCCGGATCGAACAAATCGGACGGCGCCGGACCCGCAACCGGGTCCCCTTGCCCGCCTCGATCATCCCAGGTCCGCTCAAAGGCTTGCATGGCGCTATCCTCCACGACGCGCCAGGCTCCGCCGCGAGGAATCCCCCGAGGCGCCACAACGGCCGCGTCTGAACGAAAAAAGGCCCGGCGCAGGGGGCCGGGCCAACTTTGACTGAAAGGTCTTCAACCGGCTTGTCGCCGGCTACAGATCTTTGACTGTGACTGAACGATAGCAAAGCACCGTCACGCCGTCAAGGATTAAATTCCTATCACGGCGATTTTATCTTTTAGCGCCGATGTCACGGCATACCGCCGCCGTCTTCGGAGCTCGACAACCCTCTGCGGACGAACGCTTTCGGCATTCTTAACAATCTCATGCGAGAATAGAGCCCAAGGCAATCTCGCCTGAACCACCCTGGGGCCTGCAGCGCATGCTGAACATTTTTGCATCCAACTCCAACAATATTCTCGGGGCGCTCGATCTCTCGATGGCCATCATCGAGTTCAAGCTCGACGGCACGATCGTCAAGGCAAACAAGAACTTCTGTGACCTGATGGGCTATTCCGAAGCGGAAATCATCGGCAAGAAACACCGGATGTTCCTCGACCGGGACTATGCCGATTCAGCCGAATACGCCGCCTTCTGGAGCAAGCTCCGCAACGGCGAATTCATCTGCAGCGAGTTCACGCGCGTGGCCAAGAACGGCGCCGAGATCTACATCCGCGGCAACTACAACCCGATCCGCAACAGCGCCGGCAAGGTCGTGAAGATCGTCAAATTCGCCAACGACATCAGCGAGACCAAGCTGCACGCCATCGATACGGACGCCAAGATCAACGCTGTCAACCGCGCCCAGGCCTCCATCGAATTCAAGCCGGATGGCACCATCATCTCCGCCAACGAGAACTTCCTGTCGGCGCTCGGCTATTCGCTTCAGGACATAGTCGGCCGTCACCACAGCATGTTCATCGAAGCGGCTCAGGCAAACTCCGCCGAATACCGCGAGTTCTGGCAGAAGCTGAACGCGGGCGAGTTCGTCGCGGGCGAATTCCGGCGCCTCGGCAAGGGCGGCCGCTCGGTCTTCATCCAGGCCTCCTACAACCCGGTCTTCGACCTGAAGGGCAAGGTCATCAAGGTGGTCAAATTCGCCACCGACGTGACGTGCCGGGTCGAAAACGTCGAGCAGCTCGCCCACTGTCTGAATAACCTTGCCAATGGCGACCTGTCGCAGACGATCGACAAGCCCTTCATTCCGTCGCTGGACAAGCTGCGCAAGGACTTCAACGCCGCCTCCGCGCGCCTGAAGGACGCCATGCATACCGTGCGCCTCAACGCCCAGGCGATTTCCTCCGGCGCCCATGAAATCCGCACCGCCGCCGACGATCTGGCACGCCGCACCGAGCAGCAGGCCGCGTCCGTCGAGGAGACCGCGGCAGCACTCGAGGAAATCACCACGACGGTCAAGGATTCCAGCCGCCGGGCCGAGGATTCCGGCCGTCTCGTCGGGCGCGCCAAGGCGCATGCCGATCATTCCGGCGAGATCGTCCGCGAAGCCATCACGGCCATGGACAAGATCGACCAGTCGTCGCGGGAAATTTCCAGCATCATCGGCGTGATCGACGAGATCGCCTTCCAGACCAACCTGCTCGCGCTGAATGCCGGCGTCGAGGCAGCCCGCGCCGGGGAAGCCGGCAAGGGTTTTGCGGTCGTGGCGCAGGAAGTGCGCGAACTCGCACAGCGCTCTGCGGCCGCCGCCAAGGAGATCAAGACGCTGATCACGGCGTCCGGCACCCATGTCAGCAGCGGCGTGTCGCTCGTCAGCAAGGCCGGCGAGGCACTGCAGGAAATCGCCGGCCACGTACAGGAAATCAATCAGGACATCGTCGCCATCGTCGATGCCGCCCGCGAGCAGTCGCTGGCCCTCGGCGGCATCAACCAGTCGATCAACAGCGTCGACCAGAGCACGCAGAAGAATGCTGCCATGGTCGAGGAACAGACCGCCGCAAGCCACGGGCTGGCCGAGGAGGCCAAGGCGCTCTTCCAGCTGCTGGAACAGTTCCGCTTCGAGGACAAGGCGTCCGGCTTCTCCCGCCGCGCCGCATAGACGGCGCGTCGATCCGACAAAGAGAAGGGCTGCTTCGCCATCGAAGCGGCCCTTTTACGGGATCACCTGTGGTCCCGGTCGCGCCGGCGGCGCTTCTCCTGCGGCTGCGAATACATGACCTCCTTGAGGTCGATGCCGTACAGTTCGTCGACGACCAGCAGGAAGAGCAGGATTATGGATGTCGCCGCCATCCAGAACCCGGTCCAGCCGCCGACCCGAAGGCCGGTCGCGATCGCGAGTTGCAGGCTGATGAAGGCCAGCGCACAGAAGCAGATCTGATGTAATCGGAGCATGCCATTCACCCTTGTCTCAGTGGTGATGGCAGGAAAACAGCGGTTCCCCGCATTGGTTCCCGGGGCCTCTTTCGAGATGCCGGTCGCCGCTGCGCCAACGGCCGGGACGCGGGGACCGAGCCGGAACCGGGCGGCCGCGGCAAGGGTGTCAGGAACAATCACTTGCCCCTCCCGTTAGTCCGGCACAATTTCCGGAAAGGGCCTCCTCCATGGACATCGCAACGGCAGACACACAGCCGAAGAACCGCGTCGCGCTGACGATCAACGGCAACCGCCAGGACCTCGAAATCCACCCCTGGGTGACACTGCTCGACCTGTTGCGCGGTCCCATGCAGCTCTCGGGCACGAAGAAGGGCTGCGACCACGGGCAGTGCGGCGCCTGCACCGTCCTCGTCGATGGCGAGCGGGTCAATTCCTGCCTGAAGTTCGCCGTCACGCTCGACGGCGCCGAGATCACCACCATCGAGGGTCTCGGCACCCCCGACGAGATGCACGCGATGCAGAAGGCCTTCGTCGAGCACGACGCCTACCAGTGCGGCTACTGCACGCCCGGACAGATCTGTTCCGCCGTGGCCCTCCTCAAGGAAGGCCACGCCAGCACCCGCGAGGAAATCCGCGAGATGATGAGCGGCAATATCTGTCGCTGCGGCGCCTATGTGAACATCGCCGACGCCATCGAGGACGTGATGGGCCAGGGCTCGGGCGCGTCGCAGAAGGAGGCCGCAGAATGAGGCCCTTCACCTATACCCGCGCCGAAAATCTCGGCGAAGCCGTCGCTGCCCTCGCCGCCAATCCGCAGGCCCGGGTACTCGCCGGCGGCACCAATCTCGTCGACCTGATGAAATACGACGTCGAGCATCCGGCCGCCATCATCGACATCAACCGCCTCCCCCTGAAGGAGATCGAGGAGCTGCCGGACGGGTCGCTGCGCATCGGCGCGCTCGTCTCCAATGCCGCCGTCGCCTATGATGCGCGCGTCGCCGAGCGCTATCCGCTGCTCGCCAGCGCCATCCTCGCCGGCGCCTCGCCGCAGCTCCGGAACGCCGCCACCACCGGCGGCAATCTCCTGCAGCGCACCCGCTGCTATTATTTCTACGACCCCTCGACGCCCTGCAACAAGCGCGAGCCGGGGTCGGGCTGCGCGGCGATCGGCGGCGTCAACCGCATCCATGCCATCCTCGGCGCCAGCGAGCACTGTATCGCCACCCACCCCTCCGACATGTGCGTGGCGCTCGCAGCCCTTGCCGCCACCGTCGAGGTCGAGGGACCGGACGGCCGCCGCGACATCCCGTTTGCGGACTTCCACCGGCTGCCGGGCGATCATCCGGAGCATGACAACACGCTGAAGCACGGCGAGATCGTCACCGCCGTCCGGCTCGAGGGCAATCACTTTGCCGCCCACCACAGCTATCTGAAGCTGCGCGACCGGCTTTCCTATGCCTTTGCGCTGGTTTCGGTGGCTGCCGCCCTCGACGTCAAGGACGGCATGATCGTCGACCTGCGCGTCGCGCTTGGCGGCGTCGCCCACAAGCCCTGGCGCGACACGCTGGCGGAGGCGGAGTTTGCCGGCCAGCCGGCCAACCGGGAGACGTTTGCCGCCGTGGCCGACCGGCTGCTTGCCGGAGCACAGGGCCAGGGCGACAACGACTTCAAGATCCCGATGGCGAAGAAGGCGATCGTCCGGGCGCTGTCGCAGGCGGCCGAGGGCACGCCGCAGGTCCAGTCCGAAAAGCAGCTGCGGTGAAGGAGATCCCCATGCAGAACGAAAAGAACATCATCGGATTTCCGCTGCCGCGCATCGACGGGCCGCTGAAGGTCACCGGCACCGCTCCCTATGCGGCGGAATACGACGAGCCCGGCATGCTGGTCGGCCACGCCTTCTATGCCACCATCGCCAGCGGCCGCATTACCTCCATCGACACCTCCGCGGCGGAGAACTTCCCGGGCGTCGTCAAGGTCTATACCCATCAGAACCGGCCGGCGACCGCCTCGTCCGACGATACCTGGAAGGACGAGGTGGCGCTTCCCGGCCATCCCTTCCGGCCGCTGGAGAATGACCGCATCCTCTACGACGGCCAGCCGATCGCGCTCGTCATCGCCGAGAGCTTCGAGGCCGCCCGCGACGCCGCCGACCTGATCCGCGTCGACTACCAGGCCGAGGAGCCGCATACGGACATCGAGGTGGAGCAGGCAAAGAGCTACCCGCCGCCGGTGCCGCGCAAGGAGGCCTTCCTGCCGTCCGACCCGCGCGGCGACGCGGAAGGCGCCTATGCCGCCGCACCCCACAAGATCTCGGCGGAATACGTCCAGGCGGGTGAGCATCACAACCCGATGGAGCTCTTCGGCACCACCGTGATCCGTGCCGAGGACGGCAACCTGACCGTCTACGACAAGACGCAGGGGTCGCAGAACAGCCAGGGCTATGTCTGCGGCATCTTCGGGCTGAAGCCCGAGACCGTGCGCGTCATCAACGCCTATGTCGGCGGCGCCTTCGGCTCGGGCCTGCGCCCGAAGCACCAGCTGTTCTTCGCGGTGATGGCGAGCCTCGACCTCAAGCGCTCCGTCAAGGTGGAGATGAGCCGGCGCGAGATGTTCTATCTTACCTGGCGCCCGCCGACGGTGCAGCGGATGCTGGTCGCAGCCGATGCCAACGGCAAGCTGATGTCGATCCGCCACCATGCGGTGCAGACCACCTCGCTCTACGAGGACTACCAGGAGAATGTCGTCAACTGGTCGGGCCTTGCCTACAAGTGCGACAACGTCACCCTTTCCTATGAACTGGCCAAGATGACGGTCTCGACGCCGGGCGACATGCGCGCACCCGGTGCGGCGACCGGCTTCCTGGCGCTGGAATCGGCCATCGACGAGCTCTCCTACGAGGTCGGCATGGATCCCCTCGAGTTCCGCATCGCCAACTTCGTCGATTACGACCAGAACGACGACCTGCAGCTCACCTCCAAGGCGCTCGACCTCTGCTACCGCCAGGGCGCCGAACGCTTCGGCTGGTCGAAGCGCTCGGCCGAACCTGCCTCCATGCGCGACGGCCAGGATCTCGTCGGCTGGGGTGTGGCGACCGGCGTCTGGGAAGCGACCCTGTCGCCGGCGGAGGCCAAGGTCCGGCTCTTCCCGGACGGCTCGATCACCGTCGCGGCGGCCGCCTCCGACATCGGCACCGGCACCTATACGATCCTTGCGCAGATCGCCGCCCAGGGGCTCGGCCAGACGGCCGACCGCGTCAGCGTGCTGATCGGCGATTCCTCGCTGGCAAAGACCGCCGTCGAGGGCGGTTCGTGGACGGCCGCCTCCAGCGGCTCCGCCGTCCAGGCCGGCTGCTTCGAGATCCGCAAGACGCTGCTGTCGCTCGCCCAGAAGCTCGACAGTTCGCCGCTGGCCGGTGCTGCCGTCGAGGATCTGGCGATCCGCGACAACCGCCTCGTGCTCGACCGAAACGACCAGGTTGGCCTCGCGATCGCCGACATCCTCGGCAGCCAGGGGATGTCCTCGGTGGAAGGCCACGGCAAGGTGGCGCCCGACGAGGAGCAGGCGAAGAAATTCGTCAGCTACACCCATTCGGCCATATTCACCGAGGTGAAGATCGATGCGGAGCTGGGCGTGCCGCGGGTGACGCGGGTGGTGATCGCGGTCGCCGCCGGCACGATCATCAATCCGAAGACGGCGCGCAGCCAGGTGCTCGGCGGCGTCGTCATGGGGCTCGGCATGGCGCTCCACGAGGAAAGCATGATCGACCACCGCAGCGGCCGCATCATGAACCATAACCTTGCCGAATATCACGTGCCGGCGCATGCCGACGTGCAGGACATCGAGGTGATCTTCGTGACGGAAGAGGACGACAAGGCCAGCCCGATCGGCGTCAAGGGGCTCGGCGAAATCGGCATCGTCGCCGTCGGTGCCGCCGTCGCCAACGCCATCTACCATGCCACCGGCACCCGCCACCGGCATTTCCCGATCACCATCGACAAGATCATGGAAGGCTTGCCCAACTGATGCGCACGCAACTCTCCAATACCCCCGTCCGCTACCGTCCGGACGTCGAAACGGTCGAGCCCGACGAGCCGGAGACCGCCCGCAAGATCGCCGAGACCATGGTTTCCATCTGCGAGAAGACCTTCGCCGATTCCGGCCATGCGATCCGCTCCGTGCACGCCAAGAGCCACGGTCTGCTTTCGGCCCGCTTCGAGGTGCTGGACGGCCTGCCGCCAGCGCTGGCGCAGGGACTGTTTGCCAAGCCGGGAGAATACGAGGCGGTGATCCGCCTCTCGACGACGCCGGGCGACCTTCTCCACGACAGCGTCTCGACGCCGCGCGGCATGGCGCTCAAGGTGCTGAACGTCGAGGGCCCGCGGCTGCCGGGGTCATTTGCCTCGCGCAGCCAGGACTTCGTCATGGTCAACGGAAAGGAGTTCAACTCCCCCTCCGGCAAGGCCTTCCTGAAGAACCTGAAGCTGCTCGCCGCCACCACCGACCGTATGGAGGGCGTCAAGGAGATGGTCTCCAAGGTGTTCAAGACGGTCGAGGGCGGGCTGGAAAAACTCGGCAAGCAGAGCGCCGTCCTGAAGACCATGGGCGGCAATCCGGAGACCCATATTCTCGGCGACAGCTTCTTTGCCCAGCTGCCGCTGCGCTACGGCGAGCACATCGCAAAAATCGCCGTCGTCCCCGCCTCCGACAATCTCAAGGCGCTGACGGGCACCACGGTCGATACCTCCGAGGACCCCGATATCCTGCGCCATGCGACGGATGAGTTCTTCAAGGCGGAGACCGCCGTCTGGGACCTGCAGGTACAGCTCTGCACCGATCTCGAGGCCATGCCCGTCGAGGGCGTCGAGGCCTGGGACGAGGAGAAGAGCCCCTTCGTCACCGTCGCGCGCATCACCGCCGGGCCGCAACAGGGCTGGAGCGAAGAGCTGTCGCGACAGGTCGATGACGGCATGCATTTCAGCCCCTGGAACGGCCTTGCCGCCCACCAGCCGCTCGGCGCGATCATGCGACTGCGGCAACTCGCCTACGAACGCTCCGCCGCCTTCCGGTCGGAGCGCAACGCGACCCCGGTGACGGAGCCGCTGAAGTGTCCGTTCGGCTGACGGGGCACCTGCCTTGCGACCGATGGGCAGCCTGGAAGTCAGGCCGGGAGAATTGATTCAACGGACACGCATCCGTGTGTTACTGTGCCTCTGTCGGACGTGACCTTATCGGCTTTTCGACGCACCTGCCGAGTCATGACTTGCTCCGTGAGTCTTCGGCCCTTGAGGGCCTGTTCATGCCACAGATACCGACAGACCATTTGGAAGCGGCGAGCACGCTTGCCGTGGTGATATCATCCAAGGATCCGCTGCTGTTCCTGTCCGATGATCTCAGGATCATTGCGGCGAGCACATCCTTCTGCCGGGCGTTCGAGATCGACCCCGCGACCGTTTCCGGCAAGCGCCTCGGCGAACTTGGCAACGGGGAATGGGCAATGCCCAAGCTCCAGTCCCTGCTGACGGCGACCGCGACCGGCAGTGCGAGTGTCGAGTCATACGAGATCGACCTGAAGCGACCAGACCAGAAAACGCGGCAGCTGGTCGTCCATGCGCAAACGCTCGACGACGGCGACCTCGACCACATCCGTCTGCTTCTCGCCATAACCGACGTCACCGACATGCGCGCCGCAGCCCGCCTGAAGGATGACCTGATCCGCGACAAGGCCATCCTGCTGCAGGAGGTCCAGCACAGGGTCGCCAACAGTCTGCAGATCATTGCCAGCGTTCTCATGCAGAGCGCACGGCGCGTTCAGTCGGAAGAGGCACGCGGACATCTCCAGGATGCCCGTCACCGGATCATGTCCATCGCAGCCCTGCAGCGACAGCTTTCCGCATCCCCCGGCGGCAGCATCGAACTGCGTACCTACTTCACGCAGCTCTGCCAAAGTCTTGGCGCATCGATGATCGCCGAGCCGGAGCGGCTGTCGATTCAGGTCACCGTCGATGACAGCATCGTCGATGCAGAGGTCTCCATCAGTCTGGGGCTCGTCCTGACAGAACTCGTGATCAATGCCCTCAAGCACGCCTTTCCAGACGACCGGATCGGGACGATCGCGATCGACTACCGTTCGTCGGGCGAGGACTGGACGCTTTCCATCGCCGACAACGGAATCGGAATGCCCGGCGGGGAGGATGCACCCAAGGCAGGATTGGGAACGGGTATCGTGGAGGCGCTCGTGAAGAACCTGAACGGCGTGATCACGCTGACCGACGCGAACCCGGGTACGGTGGTCACCATCAGCCGTCGGGAAACCTCCGACGTCCAGGCCGACCTTTCCTCAGCGGCATAGGAAACATGACTTGCTATTTACGGCGCTAAAGACCGCGCGTTGCGGCCAACCTCACATATCGAGTGAACAATGAAGAACGGCAGATCCGTCGTCCTTGTCGTGGAAGACAGCCCGATCATACGCATGGGTGCCGTCGAACTTGTCCTGTCGGCGGGCTACGAAGCACTGGACGCTTGCGACGCGGACGAGGCAATCCGCATCCTCGAATTGCGGGACGACATCGATCTCGTGTTCACCGATGTCCAGATGCCGGGGACGATGGACGGCATCAAGCTGTCCCACTACATCCGCGATCGGTGGCCGCCCGTGAAGCTGATCGTCGCATCCGGTGCGGCCATTCTCGAGGAGAGCATACTGCCCGGCGGAAGCCGCTTCTTCTCCAAACCCTACGACGAACTCACCATCACCACGGCAATAGCCCACCTGCTTTCGAGCGAAACCCTGCACACCCGTAGCATCTGAAGCCTTGCTGCAGAGGTCGCCGCGAGGAAGGCAGATACTCGTCGCCCGTTGACGGCCGCATTTTTTCCACTGCAGTAGGGCCAATTCGTAAAACTGTGCTATGCGCGCCAGCCAGACAATAGCAGGAGTATCCCCGTGAGCGAACCGACCGTGGCCGAGGCAACGAACCGCATCTATGAATCGCTTCAGACGGATAATGCCGATATCGACGCGCATATCGCCACGCTGAAGGCGGCAATGGCACGGGAAGGCGTAAAAGAGGCCGTCTTCGATCCGGCGCGGCTGGCGCAGAACAACCGCTCCGGCCGAAAGCTGATGCAGGCCTATTTCCGCCAGCGCGGCGTGACGGTGACCTATTCGGCCTCGTGACGCCGTTCGGGCCGAGCGGTCGACGAGGGAATAGTCTGACATCACCCGAGAGTGCCATAGGCGAAACCCGATCGCCTCTGCTCAGGAGGTCATCGCGGCTTTCGTTCCCTTGGCGACCGGCCAGGCGAGCAATGCCTGCTCGGCCACGCCTTCCAGCGTCTCGCGGCTGAAGCCCGCCTTCGCCTGCACCGCCATGCCGTGCATGACAGCCATCAGGAAGGCCGCCAGCGCATCGGCCCTGGCGGTCTCGGGCAGGTCGCCCTCGTCTTTCGCTCTTTCGAAGCGTTGCCGAACCTCGCGTTCCCCGGCGGCCCGCGCCTCGACCAGAAATTGCCGCACCGGTTCTGAATCATCCGAACCCGCCAGCACACCCTGGATCATCAGGCATCCCCTGTGCGTGGGATAGCGGGTGTTGAGGTCGATGGCGCCGCGAAGGAGGTGTTCTGCCACCTCCCGCGCCGTCGGCAGCGCCAGTGCCTCCGGCAGGTATCGCAGGTATTTTTCGTGGTAGCGGTCCAGCGCCTTGCGGAACATGGCTTCCTTGTTGCCGAAGGCGGAATACAGCGCCGGCCGCTCGACACCGGCAGCCGCGGTGAGGTCGGCGTAGGACGTCCCCTCGTAGCCCTTCTGCCAGAAGACACACAGGACTGCGTCGAGAACCTTCTCCATGTCGAATTCGCGATGGCGTCCCATCAGCCTGATCCGGATATTTTCATAACGACCATTATTAAAAGCCTTGACCCACCCTGTCAATTTTCATAACGATCATTATCGTAATAATCGTTACGAAATGCCGTCCCGGGATAGCTTCGGCGCGGCGTCAACAGGACAAAGGAAACAGTTCATGTCCAACTTCTTGAAGGGCAAGGTCGCTCTCGTGACGGGCGGCTCGCGCGGCCTCGGTGCGGCAACGGCGGAAGCGCTCGCCGGTCACGGTGCAGACGTCGCGATCAGCTACGCGGCCTCCGCCGAGAAGGCGCAGGCGGTCGTGGAACGGCTGAAGGCGAAGGGCGTGCGGGCGATCGCCGTCAAAAGCGACCAGTCCGACCTCTCTTCCGCCAGGCCGCTCATCGATGCGGTCATGGCCGAGTTCGGCAGGCTCGACATCCTCGTCAACAACGCCGGCATCGCGATCCAGGGCCAGCTGGTGGACGATCCGACCCTCGACGGCGAGAACTACAACCGCCAGTGGCAGGTCAACGTCATGGGCACCATCGCCAATACGCGTGCGGCAGCACCCCGGCTGACCGACGGCGGACGGATCATCTTCGTCGGCTCCGGCCTCGGCTCCTTCGTCCCCTTCCCGGGCGTCGCCGATTATGCCGGCACGAAATGGGCGCTGGCCGGATATGCCAAGGGTATCGCGCGCGACCTTGGACCGCGCGACATCACCGTCAACGTCGTCCAGCCGGGCATCATGCCGACCGACATGGCAGCAGAGGTCGCCGGTGAACTTCCCAACCGCGACGCCATCCTCGACATGCATCCGATCCGTCGCATCGCAACGCTGGAGGAAGTCGCCGAAACGATCTGCTTCCTCGCCGGCCCGCATGCCGGCTACATCAACGGCCAGCAGATCACGCTTGCCGGCGGCCTCGGCATCTAGCCATCGACGATGAAAGAGGCGATCCGCAGGCCGGATCGCCTCTTTCGTGCGGGATTGCCGGCTTCGGCTCCAGCCCCCTTACCCCGCGCTCTTTCGAAGCCCCAGGGGACTGATGCCCGTTCGCGCCTTGAAGGTCTTCCGGAAATAGGAGGCGTCGCGAAACCCCACGGCGGCAGCCACCTGCTCCACGCTCAGCGCATCCTCCCCCAGCAGCCTGCGAGCCTTTTCAAGGCGCCGGTACAGCAGATATTGGTAAGGGGTTTCTCCGGTTTCCGCCTTGAAGGCCCTGTTGAAGTGAAAGCGGCTCAGGCCCGCCACGGCAGCAAGGTCATCGAGACCGATCTGGTTTTCCAGGTTCTGATCGACATATTCCAGCACCCGCGACAAGGCGCGCCGCGAGATCCCGGGCCTCTTCAGGTCTTTCCCCGCGCCGGCTTTCTGGATCTGCAGCACAGTCATCAGACCCAGCGTCTCCGCGTACAGCTCATCGGGCTCGTCCTGCATGAGCAACGTCGAGAACCGCCGCAGGTACATCAAAAGCTCCGGGTCGCGAAAATAGACCCGTAGGCCCAGTTCAGTGGAGAACCGCTGATCGAGCTCCTCATGCAGCTCGGCAGGGTCGAAGTATATTGCGGTATAGGAATTCCTGCGCTGGCTGAGCTGCGACCACCCCTGGACCGCGGCTCCCCTGGGAACATAGGTCAGCGAATCCCGGAGGTTCTTCTGGTTGTTTTCAGCGGCGTCGCCCGCACGGATGCCGCCGTCGTCCAGGACGATATCATGCAGCGCGCAGAAGTGCAGATCGCTTTGCCAGGCGTTCGAAGGTGTCGCCAATGGCCGGCACAACATGCTCAACGGCAAAACCTCTCCAGGAGCGGTGCCGGCGAATGGCACCTCCCCCTGAATTCTTGGGGCTAAATCGTTGATTTTTCACATTCACCACCACAGAGAAAAGGTTGTCCGAAAAGGGAATACATTGCTATAGTCCACGCATGTTCTCGCGTGAACGGCAGAGCCTTTTCCACGACCGTCGTCTCCAGCAGCATCAAGGCCAAAGCATGAGCTACCGGATCGACCGCCCGTTGACGAGGTTTCGATGAAGAACAGATTAACCACGCAGGACGACGAAACAAGCCTTGAACCGTTCCTGCTGGCCCTTCCCGCCTTCAGAAACGCAGTGCATGGTGCGACCGCTTCCAGTCTGCTGCTAGGCCAGCTCGCGGCCCTGGCCATGACCACGGTCGCCTTGCTCCTCAGATTCCTGCTGGATCCCTTCCTGCCTCCCGGTTTCCCTTACCTGACCTTCTTCCCCGCAGTCTTCATCACCGGCTTCATATGGGGCATCTATCCCGCCATCACGTCGGCCGTGCTTTCGGGACTGGTCGCCTGGTACTGGTTCATCGCGCCGTTCGGGAGCTTTGCGCTGGGTGCCCCGGCCGCGACGGCTCTCGCGTTCTATGTCTTCATCGTCACGACGAATATCGGGCTTCTGGGGCTTGCACTCCATGCTCTGGGCGCACAGGCCCGATCACGGCAGGCGCTCGCCAAGGCCCTGCAGCTCCAGGAGGTGGTGTCCGAGGAGGTCGACCATCGGCTGAAAAACATCATGGCGACGATCAGCGGCCTGATTTCCCTGCTGCAGAAACATGTCTCCACCCCGGCACAGCTCGCCGAGCGATTGCGGCACAAGATCACCGCCCTGAGCCGCTCCATCGAGCTCCTGCGGGGCGCGGCCCAAGGCGACAAGATCACGGTCGGAGCGGCAATCCATGCGGTGCTGGAGCCGCTTGGCCTGGCCGACCAGAAAAGGCTGACCCTTGGCGGCCCGGATCTGGTGATCAGCGCGAACGGGATCATTCCGCTCAATCTCATCCTTCATGAGCTGGGCACCAATTCGCTCAAGCACGGGGCGTTCAGCAGCCCGTCGGGCGTGGTTTCCGTAGACTGGGACGTGCTGCCGTCGCAAGGCGAAGGTCCAGTGCTACACCTGACCTGGGTCGAAAGAGATGGCCCGGCGACGGCACCACCGACAAGCTCCGGTTTCGGGACGGAACTGCTGAACCGCATGAGCCTTTCGATGGGCGGCGAATGCAGGCTCGCCTATGAGCCCGAAGGCCTGACTGCAAAGATTACAATGGATTGCGTCAACACGCTCGACGGCTATTGAGGCAAGCTTCGCCTGCGCGGCGCTTCTCCAGTCGACGGAACAACGTCACGGCATCCCATCCGCTATCCTTAACAATGCCGCGTAAATGACCTCGGGATCGTCGGGGGCAACCGCGTTGCGAACCAGAGTTTCAGCGCGCGCTGCAATCTTGTGTGCCTCTTGCACCACCGAACGTCCCTCTTGCGTCAAGTTCGTGGTGAGAACCCTGCCGTGGAGCGGGTGGGCGGCTCGTTTTACGAGGCCATCCCGTTCGAGGCCGACGACGATGGCCTGCATCGTCTGCGGTGTTACGAAAGCCTGCCGCGCAAGCTCCGCATTGGACAAGCTCTCGCTGCGCTCAAGTCCCGCCAGGACGGAGTATTGCGGTGTCGTCAATCCAATGGTTCGAAGCTCCGCGTCCAGATGAGCCCGCAGTGCCTGCTGCGCCCGCTTCAGCGCATATCCCACTGACCGGTAAGTATCGTCTTCTGGCGGAACTGTGAGACTGGACATATCAGGGCCCTTACATTACAGACTATCAGGACCCTGATATATCGGGTTGTGCACGAAAAGGAAATATCGCCCATGCCTAGACTGATTGGACCTGATTTCATCTCGCTCCAGACACGAGATCTGGATGCGGCACTCACCTTCTATCGCGATGTCGTCGGGCTTGCGCCAGCTGCAAAAGCCCCTCCGGGCGCGATTGTCTTTGAGACGCAACCGATCCCGTTCGCTGTCCGTACCCCGACCCAGGAGTTCGACGACGGGGACAGGCTTGGCCTGGGCATCGCGATCTGGTTTGGTTGCGACGACGCTGACGAATTGCATGAACACCTTCGCACCCACGACGTCACCATAGTCTTCCCGCCCAAGGACGGCCCATTTGGGCGATATTTCGCCTTCATGGACCCGTTCGGGTATACGATCACGGCGCATACGGTCCTGAAGAGCTGATCGACGCGGCGGTCAGCCGACCGGCGTTGACGGAAAAGGGGGACTTTGACACTCTCGACCTTCACCCAAACAGGCGAGAGAACATGGAGAGACGGGCACTTTTTGCGGCAGGCGCACGGGCAGTCGCCGATCGACTCCGGCTTTCGCCCGGAATCATCTCGGGCGACCATGTATTTCTGACCGGCATGACAGGAAGCAGTCCGGACGGCACGATGCCAACAAACCTCGAAGATCAGTTTCGGCAGGCATTCGAGAAGATCGGAGCAGTCCTCGGAGAAGCCGGATTGGGTTTCGATTCGATCGTCGAGATGACCTCCTACCACATCGGTCTGCGCGAGCACTTCGACAGGTTCTGTGCCGTTCGGTCCGCCTATGTCGTGGATCCGTTTCCGGCATGGACCGCGGTCGAGGTCGCAGGACTGCGCAGAGAAGGCGCCGTCGTGGAGATCCGGGTGGTGGCGGCACGGTCGACCGGCTGACCAGACCGCATCGGCCGGTGGTCGGGCAACCTCAACGATGGAGAAACAGCAGGACGGCCAGCGTGATCTCGCGGCAGCAACGTGACGTCAATCGGTCGCCCGACCCCGTTCTCAAGCTAACGGCAGTCGCGTCCTGAAGGGCTTTTGGCAGACGATGGACATCCTGTCCAACCGAAATCGGCGTTCACGCGCTGGTGCATTGCCATCGCCGCGGGACAACCCTATCTGGGCCCGGCCTGTCGGCAGCGGGCGTAAGGCGGCGTGAAGCACGGATCAGACGTCACGCCGGAGTTTTCAACGCCCTTTCCCACCCTCCGCCAATCCGCCTGACTGCCGTCTGCGTAACCTGTTCGACACTCACAAGGCTGCCTGATGTTCCATCTCATTTTCGGCGTTCCCTGGCTCATCGTGGCGGCCCGGTTCATCCTTCCCCTGCCCTGGTCATGGGCGCTGAAGATCGCGCTTGCGGTCGTCCTGCTGCTTGTCTCCCAGTACCATCTGTTCAGCCGGCTTTCCTCCGGCTCGGTGTTCTCGCCCGAGTTTCCCAGGCCGCTGATCCTCGCCTTCAACCTCCTGCTCGGCGCCATGCTGATGCTGGCCGTCTTCCAGCTGGTGCTCGACGCCGTGTCGCTGGTGCTGCTGGCGATCAAGGGATCCTTCCCGGTGGTGCCCGCCGGCGTCCGCTATGCGATCGGCGGGCTGGCGCTGGCGCTCTCGGCCTTCGGCGTCAGCCAGGCGATCCTCGTCCCCCAGACGAAGGATATCCAGGTCACCATTCCCGGTCTGCCGGCCGCCTTCGACGGATACCAGCTCGTGCAACTGACCGACCTCCACATCAGCCGCCTGTTTCCGGCGCGCTGGGCGCAGCAACTGGTGGAGCGCACCAATGCGCTCGATGCCGACCTGATCGTCGTCACCGGCGATCTGATCGACGGCAACATCGAAAGCCGCAGCGCCGACGTGGCGCCGCTGTCGGCGCTTCGCGCCCGCGACGGCGTGCTGGCCATCCCCGGCAACCACGAGTATTTCTTCGGCTACGAGGCCTGGATGCGCTATTTCCAGGGCCTCAACATGGAGATACTCGCCAATGGCCACGCGGTGATTGCGCGCGGCGGTGAGAGCCTCGTCATTGCCGGCGTCACGGATCATTCCGCCGCAAGAACCGGCATGCCGGCGCCCGACCTGCGTGCCGCCCTGGCCGGCGCGCCGGAGGGAGCGCCGGTCATTCTTCTCGATCACCAGCCGCGCAACGCGGTGGATGCATCCACGACAAGGGTTGCGCTGCAGTTGTCGGGCCACACCCACGGCGGGATGGTCCTCGGGCTCGACCGGCTGGTGGCAAACGCCAACAACGGCTTCGTCTCGGGCTTCTATCGGGTCGGGGCGATGCAGCTCTACGTCAACAACGGCACCGCGCTGTGGCCGGGCTTTGCGCTGCGGCTCGGACGGCCGTCGGAACTCACCCGGATCACCCTGCGCAGCAGCCGCTGAGCCCCTTCGGAACGAGGGGTTTCATGCGGATGCCGAGACAGCAACTCCCCTACGGCTTAATTTACCACATCCTTTAACAGCGGATATACGCTCTGCGCGTAACAGGAGGTGCTCCCTCGCTACCTCTTTGCGCGGCCGCTGGAGATCGCCGACTTCGACCGGTTCATCGCCGGGAAGGCGGCAGACCGGCCGGAGCTTGCGGTTGCCTGAACGGGCCTTCGGACTGCAGGACGGCGATAGGGTTCAGGGAATGCCGTCGTCGGGCTCAGGTTGCGCAGGATGATTTAAGAGGCATAGTGGCGCGGCCCCCGTTTCCCAGTCCGGATACCTCTCCATGCCACCATTGCCCCTCTTCACCGGGCTCTCCGCCTTTCCGCTGACGCCCGCCGACGCAGCCGGCCGCGTGGATACCGACGCGCTTCAGACGCTGCTGGCGCGCATCGTGGACAGCAAAGCCCGCTCCATCGGCCTGCTCGGCAGCACCGGCACCTACATGTATCTGAGCCGCGCGGAGCGGCTGCGCGCCGTCGAGGCCGCCGTCGAAGGCGTGGCCGGCCGCGTGCCGATCATCGTCGGCATCGGCGCGCTCAGGACCGATGAGGCCGCCGCGCTTGCCCGCGACGCCGCCGGCGCCGGGGCCGAGGCGCTGCTTCTGGCGCCCGTCTCCTACACGCCGCTGACGCAGGACGAGGTGTTCGAGCATTTCGCCTTGGTCGCTGCCGCGACAGACCTGCCGCTCTGCATCTACAACAATCCCTCCACCACCCATTTCGTCTTCGGCGAAGACCTCATCCGTCGGCTGGCCGGCCTTCCGAGGGTCATGGCGGTGAAGATGCCGCTGCCGAAGGAGATGGGATTTGCCGCCGAAATCGCCCGGCTGCGCAGCCGGACGGCGGATGATTTTGCGATCGGCTACAGCGGCGACTGGGGCGCGGCGGCCGCGCTGCTGGCGGGCGCGGACGCCTGGTACAGCGTCGTCGGCGGGCTGTTTCCCAAGCCCGCCGCAGCGCTCGTCGAGGCGGCGCAGTCAGGCGATCCGGCCGCCACGGCCCGCATCGACCAGTCGTTCGCGCCGCTCTGGGCGCTGTTCCAGGCGCACGGCAGCCTGCGCGTCATGTATGCGGCGCTAAACCTGCTTAACCTTTCGCAGGCCGCCCCGCCGCGCCCGATCCTGCCTCTCGACCGGACCAATCTGCCGGAGGTGGAAGCGGCAATCGCCGGCCTGGCGGGCGAATGAGCCGGAAGGCTTACGTGCCGCAGAAGGTCTGCAGCACGCGCTCCTCGGGCTTTGGCGGCACCGTGTAGTCGGCAAAGTTCGGTAGGTCCTCGTAAGGCTTTTCCAGTGCCGAAAGCAGGCGTTCGAAGAAGCTGAGGTCGCCGTAGTTGGCGGCGGCGAGCGCTTCCTCGACCTTGTGGTTGCGCGGGATGACCGCCGGGTTGACGGCGGCCATGGCGGCGGCGCGGTCAGCGGCGCTGATCTGCTCCCCCTGCAGCCGCGCGCGCCAGCGCGCCAGCCAGTCACTAGCCTTGGCGGGATCCTTGAAGCCCGACAGGAAGACGGTCTCGGCCTCACCACCGGCCGCCTCGTCCGCCACGGCGCCGAGACGCCGGAAGGTCAGGGTGAAGTCGGCCTCGCCCGCGTGCATGGCGGCGAGCAGGCCCTGCACCAGATCGCCGTCGTCGTCCGTCTCGTCCTGCAGCCCGATCTTGGCGCGGAAGACGTCGAGCCACTGCAACTGGAAGCGCTGGCCGAACTCCGCCAGCACCTCGTTGGCGATCACCACCGCCTTCTCCTCATCCGCATCGATCAGCGGCAGCAAGCATTCGGCAAGCCGTGCGATGTTCCACTGGCCGATGCCCGGCTGGTTACGATAGGCATAGCGGCCGCCCTGGTCGATCGAGGAGAAGACCTTCATCGGGTCGTAGTCGTCGAGGAAGGCGCAGGGGCCGAAGTCGATCGTCTCGCCCGAGAGCGTCATGTTGTCGGTGTTCATCACGCCGTGGATGAAGCCGATCCCCATCCAGGCGGCGATCAGATCCGCCTGGGCGATGGCGACGGCGCGCAGCAGCGAGGAATAGGGATTGGCGTCCCCATTCAGATGCGGGTAGTGGCGCTCGATGACATAGTCGGCGAGCGTGCGCAGGCCGTCGACATCCTGGCGGGCGGCGAAATACTGGAAGGTGCCGATGCGCACATGGCTTGCGGCCACCCGCACGAAGACGGCACCCGGCTGCAGGGTCTCGCGCTGCACCGGCTCCCCGGTGGCGACGGCGGCCAGCGCGCGGGTGGCGCGGACGCCGAGCGCGTTCATGGCTTCCGAGAGAATGTACTCCCTCAGCACCGGACCGAGCGCTGCCCGTCCGTCGCCGCGGCGGGAAAAGGGTGTGGGCCCTGCCCCCTTCAGCTGCACGTCGCGGCGCGTGCCGGCGGTATCGAGCACCTCGCCAAGCAGGATCGCCCGACCGTCACCAAGCCGCGGCACGAAGTTTCCGAACTGGTGGCCGGCATAGGCCATGGCAAGCGGCATGGCGCCGGCGGGCAAGACATTGCCGGCCAGCACCGCCGCCAGCCGGGCCGGATCGGAGAGATCCGCCACCATGCCGAGCTCGTCCGCCAGCGCCGCGTTGAACTTCAGGAGCACAGGCCCCTCGACCGGCTCCGGATAGACGGCGGCATGGAAACGGTCCGGCAGGCGGGCATAGGAATTGTCGAACTGGAACACGGATACACTCCTTCGCCTTGGGTTCCCGCTGATATGGGAACTCTCCCCTTTCCAACAAGCCAGGCGCGACTTGGTTGCGGCCTCACGCCGCCGGCAGGCGAATGCGCAGGCCCAGCAGGAAGGCCAGCACCGAAAGCGCCCCGGCGGTGCCATAGAGCCAGGCGGCCACCTCCCCGATCTCGCCGGTGGCAAGCCGCGGCACGAGTCCGGCCGCCGTGGTGATCATGCCGGCGAGGCTGGCGCCGATGGCATAGCCGGCGGTGGAGACGGTCGGCAGCAGCGAGCCGGTGCGATCGCGATCTTCCGCCGGCGCAGCCGCCATTGCCGCCTCGTTGACGCCCGCCCAGGCGACGCCGAAGCCGGTGCCGATCGCCAGCTGCCCCGCCACCAGCAACCAGCTCCACTGCAGGCCGAGTGCTGCGGCCAGCAGGGCAAAGCCGGCCAACTGAAAGAGCGGCCCGCTGCGCATCAGCAGATGGCGCGCCGGTCGTGCGACTGCACGGCTTGCGACGATCGCCACGACGCTCCAGCTCAGCGCCATCAGGACGATGATGTAGCCGACGACGGCCGGGCGGAAGCCGAAGACGGCGTGGATCATCAGCGCCAGATAGACGCTGCCGACGGAATGGGAGGCCGACATCAGCAGCAGCACCCAGAAGCCGCGCCCGACGACCGAACCGAGGCGGAAGGCGCCGACCGGGAAGAGCCGCGGCCCGAGGCGGCCGTCGAGGCGGATGACAGCCAGGAAGGACACCGAACTGGCTACCACCGCCGCCGCCTGCACCGCCCCCACCTCGCTGAGGGAAGACAGCGACAGCATCAGCGCGCCAAGGAGGCTGAGGGCGATCGTCGCCAGCGAGAGGGGCACCGCCGCGGCCACCGTCACCTGCGGCCGCGCCAGGAGGGTGAGGATCGGCAGCGCGACCACGAGCGGCGTCACGGCCAGGAAGGACATCCGCCAGGAGGCCGTTTCCGCCAGTAGTCCGCCCGCCAGCGGCCCGACCAGCGAGGCACCGGCCCAGACCACCGCCTCGATGGCAAAGACACGGGCAATGGCACGCGGCGGGAAATTTGCCGGGATGAGGCTGTAGCACATGGCGACGATCAGCCCGTCGGCCACACCCTGCAGCATCCGGCCGGCCAGCAGCCAGCCGAAGGCGGGGGCGGAGATGGCGAGCAGCCCTCCGAGCGCAAAGAGGAGAGCGGCGAGGATCATCCCTGCCCGTGGACCCAAACGATCGCGATAGGCCGCCGCCCCGGTGCCGCCGGCAATGGAACCGATGAAATAGAGGCTGTAGGCCCAGCTGAAGGTTGCGGTGCCACCCAGTTCCGCCGCCGCCAGCGGCAGCGCCGCGACGATCGCGAACTGGTTGAAGGCATGCAGCGCAATTCCCGCCGAGATCAGTCCGAGGACGGCGCCGCTCCTTCCGGACAGAAGTGCTGCCCAGGTCGTGCCGGTCTCCGTTGCCACTCTCGCCACTGCCAGCCCCGCCCCGCCCCGCCCCTGAAGAAGATGCACGAGGGGAACGGCAACGGGCGCCCGGGTCAAGGGCCTGCACGCGCCGCAGCCGGACGCCCGTCCGCACGAGGCTTATCCGCCGTGCCGGTGATGCAAATCTGCAACGGGCTGTTTTCTTTGATGCCTCCAGGCGGAACCGGAGGAACTGAGATGCCCGGCTGCCGTTTTGTCGCCATGATCAACTTCGAGAAATCAGGGCAACAGACTGTGATTTTTCATTTACAAGAAGCTGTGGTAATTCAGCTACAGCTTTATGAGTGAAAAAGACTACATCCTGAGCATCGACATTCAAGCAAGGAAACCATCATGAAGAAAATCCTGTTCCTGGCCACCGGCGTTGCAATGTTCGCATCGTCTGCAGCTCTCGCCGCCGACGCCGTCGAGTACATCCCGGAAGCTCCGGCTGCCGTTGAAATGCCGGCAGCGTTCAGCTGGAGCGGCCCTTACCTCGGTCTCCAGGGCGGCTATGCTTGGGGCAACGGCGACTATGCCGGCGTCGACGAAAGCTTTGACGGCGGCCGCTTCGGCGCCTTCGCCGGCTACAACTGGCAGATGTCGAACGGCTTCGTTGCCGGCCTCGAAGGCGACGTGAACTACGACTGGAACGAAGAAACCGTCGCTATTGTTGGTGGCGGAACAGCTGACGTCGACACCGGCTTCTCCGGCTCGGTCCGCGGTCGCCTCGGCTACGCCATGGATCGCACGATGATCTACGCAGCTGGTGGCTGGACGGCAACTGAAGTCAATGCTGACACGGCTGCCGGCAGCTTCGACGACACGCTGCACGGCTGGACGCTCGGCGCCGGCGTGGAGCATGCCTTCACCGACAACATGTTCGGTCGCCTGGAATACCGCTACAACGATTACGGTAACGGCAACCTCGGCGGCACCGACATCGACTTCGACCAGCACGTCGTGCAGGTCGGCCTCGGCGTGAAGTTCTGATCCCAAACGGATCAAGCGAAAATGGGCCCCGCGGGGCCCATTTTTGTTTTTGGCTGATTGGCGCCCCCATGCGGTGGGTCACCGGCCTCCCGGTCCTGCCCCCTGCAAGGGGCAGGACCTCTAGTTCTCGATCCGAAATCCGGCGGGACGTGCGGCATCAACCGCGTCGCGTGTCTCCACGCCCGATACGCTGGCGCCGGAAGGACCGTCCCAGAGGCGATCGATCATGGTGCCGACCGCAGGCTCCGGCCCGGTGATCAGGGCCGTCACGGCGCCGTCCGGCTCGTTGCGCACGAAGCCGCTGAGACCCAGACCTTGCGCCTCACGACGCGTCCAGGCCCGGAAGCCGACGCCCTGGACCCGTCCGGTGATGCGGGCGCTGACCGTCTTGCATGCTTCCGCCATTCTGTTTCCTCCCTGTAGGCTGATGTTGCGACAGCGGGCCGTGGCCTCGAAGGCTCAGACGCCCGGCGCCGGTTCCGGCGTGTAGCCGGCGTCGCGGATCGCGGCTTCCGCCCTGCCGGCATCGCCGGCAACCGTGACGCGCTTCCCGGCAAGGTCGATGGTCACGGCGGCGCCCGGCAGGGCCTGGTCCAGCGCCGACCGCACCGATTTTTCGCAGTGGCCGCAGGTCATGTCCGGAACGGTGAAGGTGGTGGTCATGCTTGGTCTCCTGGTGTGGGTTATACTTGGTGGTCGCGGATGCGACGGGCCGGCAATCAGCCGTGGCCTGCGGGATGCGGCGCCTCGCCGGCGAGATCGTCGAGGATCGGGCAGTTCGGGCGGTTGTCGCCGCTGCAGCAGTGGGAGAGATGCTTCAGCGTCTTCACCATGCTCTGCATCTCGGCAATGCGCCGCTCGAGGTCGGCGACATGCACCTGCGCCACCTCCTTGACGGCGGCGCTCTCGCGGTCCTTGTCCTGCCAGAGCTTCAAGAGCCGCTCGGTCTCCTCGAGAGAGAAGCCCAGGTTGCGGGCGCGCTTGATGAAGCGCAGCACATGCACCTCCACGTCGCCGTAGACCCGGTAGTTGTTGCCGGTGCGGCCCATCGGGCGGATCAGCCCGATCTCCTCGTAGTAGCGGATCATCTTGGCCGAAACGCCGGAGGCTTCGGATGCCTGGCCGATGTTCATCGCGTGCTCCTCTCCTTCACCCGGACGGTTCTCAGCCGCAGCGCATTGACGACGACGAAGATGCTGGAAAAGGCCATGGCGCCGGCGCCGATCATCGGCGAGAGCTGGATGCCGAAGGTCGGATAGAGAATGCCGGCAGCCACCGGGATCAGCGCGACATTGTAGCCGAAGGCCCAGAAGAGGTTCTCCTTGATGTTGCGGATCGTGGCGCGGCTGACCGCAATCGCATCGGCCACGCCGGCGAGCGATCCGCCCGAGAGCACCACGTCGGCGCTTTCGATCGCGACATCCGTGCCGGTGCCGACCGCAATCCCGACATCGGCGGCGGCGAGCGCCGGCGCGTCGTTGATGCCGTCGCCGACGAAGGCGATCTTGCGGGGCGCGTGCGCCCCCGCCCGCAGCGCCGCAATGGCCTCGACCTTGCCCTCGGGCAAGACTTCGGCGAGCACATGGTCGATGCCGACGCGGCGGGCGATAGCTTCGGCCGTCCCGCGGCGGTCGCCGCTGACCATGGCGACCTTGAGACCGAGGTCGTGCAGAGCGCGGATAGCTCCCATGCTGTCCGGCTTCAGTTCGTCGGCGACGGCAATCACCGCCGCCAGCCGGCCGTCGACGGCCGCATAGACCGGCGATTTGGCGTCCTCGCCCATGCGGTTGGTCTCGGCGGCAAAGGCCTGGACGTCGAGGCCGAGCTTTTCCATCAGCCGGTCGGAGCCCACCGCCATCGCACGGCCGTCGACCTCCGCCTCGATGCCATAGCCGGCGGTGGCGCGGAAATTCGTGGCGGGGCGAAGCGCGATCTTTTTCGCCTCGGCGGCGCGGACGATGGCATCGGCCGTCGGATGCTCGGAGAGCGCCTCGACGGAGGCGATCAGCGCCAGCACCTCGTCTTCGGCAAAGCCTTCCGCCATCACCAGATCGGTGAGTTCCGGCTTGCCCTTGGTGATCGTGCCGGTCTTGTCGAAGACGACCATGTCGACGTCGCGCAGTTCCTGCAGCGCATCGCCCTTGCGGAAGAGCACGCCGAGTTCGGCGGCGCGGCCGGAGCCGACCATGATCGACATGGGCACGGCAAGCCCCATGGCGCAGGGGCAGGCGATGATCAGCACCGCGACGGCGGCGACCACCGCATGGCTGAGCGAGGGCCCGAGCACCAGCCAGACGAGGAAGGTTGCAGCCGCAAGGGCAATGACGGCCGGGACGAACCAGGCGGTCACCTTGTCGACCATGGTCTGGATCGGCAGCTTGGCGCCCTGCGCCTGCTCGACCATGCGGATGATCTGCGCCAGCATGGTATCGCGGCCGACCTTTTCGGCGCGGAAGCGGAAGGAGCCGGTCTTGTTGATGGTGCCGCCGACGACGCTGGCGCCCTCACCCTTCTCGACCGGCACCGGCTCGCCGGAGATCATCGATTCGTCGACATGCGACGACCCGTCGATCACGGTGCCGTCGACCGCGATGCGCTCTCCCGGGCGGATGACGAGGATATCGCCGACGACCACGTCTTCGGTCGGAATGTCGGCTGTCCTGCCGTCGCGCTCGACGCGAGCGGTCTTTGCCTGCAGGCCGGCCAGCTTGGAGATCGCCTGACCGGCCCGGCCACTGGCGCGCGCCTCCAGCAGCCGGCCGAAGAGGATCAGCGTGACGATGACGGTCGCCGCTTCGTAATAGACGAAACGGGCGTTTTCCGGCAGCAGGCCGGGCGCGAAGGTGGCGACGACGGAATAGCCGTAGGCCGCCAGCACGCCGACGGCGACCAGCGAGTTCATCTCAGGCGCACCTCGAAACAACGCCGGCAGGCCCGTCTTCAGGAAACGCAGGCCCGGCCAGAAGATGACGACCGTCGCCAGCGCGAAATAGGCGTAATAGAGCGTCTGGGTGTCGACCGCGCCCATCAGCCAGTGATGCATGGGCTCATAGGCGTGGCTGCCCATTTCCAGGACGAAGAGCGGCAGGGTGAGGATCAGGGCGATGACGAGGTCACGCTTCAGCGTGCCGTCGCCATGCATGTGCATGTGGTCGTGGCCGCCATGCCCTTCGGCCGCGACGTGATCGGGATGGTCATGATGCGCATGGTCATGGCCTGCGTGGGCGGCCTTCGACGCGGCTGCCGGTGAAGGATAGCCCGCATCGCACATCGCCCGCTGCATCGCCCCGGGCGGCACCTCGTAGCCGACCTTCTCGATCGCCGCCGTCAGCGCCTCGGGCGAAAAACCCTCGCCCGGTTCGAAGCTCAGCTTCTTCGTCGCGAAGTTGACGGAACTTGCCGCCACGCCCGGGACCTTGGCGGCCGCGGTCTCGACGCGGCGCACGCAGGAGGCGCAGGTCATGCCCTCCACGGGGATGGTGATCGGCTCGATGTTCGGCCTTGCCTTGATGGTCTGATCCATGGTGGATTCCTCTGTTCCGCCTCTATGTGGACCTTCCCATCATGGGAAGGTCAAGGGCTGCCGGACAGGAACTTCAGGAACCCGGCCGAAGCCTCACGCCCCCTCGCCGACCTTCCAGGGCCAGTCGACGACATAGTCCTCGAAGTCTTCCACATCGACCTCGGTCTCGCAGACCGTTTCGCGGCCGCGGGCGGAGATGCCGGCGATGTGGACGGTCTCTGGGTCACCGGAGACGAGATGGTGCCACCAGTAGAGGTCGCGGTTCTCGCGTACCAGCCGGTAGCCGCAGGTGGGCGGCAGCCAGGGGATCTCGTCGACGCCTTCAGGCGTCAGCTGGATGCATTCCGGCACGGTCGCCTGGCGGTTCTCGTAGTCGGTACAGCGGCAGCTCGTGCCGTCCATCAGCCGGCAGCGCACGGAAGTGAAGACGACCGCGCCGCTGTCCCAGTCCTCGAGCTTGTTGAGGCAACAGAGACCGCAGCCGTCGCAGAGGCTTTCCCACTCGCGCGGGTCCATCTCCTCCAGCGTCTTCACCTTCCAGAAGGGCAGCTCGGTCATTGACAAATCCGTACATGGGAACCAACAGCCTGCGCAACGCTTTTGCCTGTTGCGATTCTGCTATCGTATTTCACCATTCCATAAGCTATTGCTGACTCACTATGCCAGCAGCTCTGGCCGCTCATGATGGCGGCGTCAAGCGACCGGCGCGATCGATTGGGGGCACCAGTGCAGGACGATCCAGAAACAGGAGAAGAACGGCCGCGCCGGAAGCGCCACCTGCTTCTCCGTATCGATTCCTGGATCGACTCCACCGTGTGGAACCTCGGCTTCCGGTTCGGCGAGATCTGGGAGGAGATCACCATCTTCTCCCGCAGGTTCCGCGCCCGCGGCTGGAAGAAGGCCGCCTTCGAGGTTGCCGGCGAAGCGATGACGCTCGGCACGGCCGGCGCCGTCGTCCTTTTGGCGCTCGCCTTGCCTGCCTTCGAGGAAACCAAAGAAGATTGGCGCAATCGTGGCGACTTCGCTGTTACCTTCCTCGACCGCTACGGCAATACGATCGGCCACCGCGGCATCATCCACGAGGATTCGGTGCCGATCGACCAGTTGCCGGACCATCTGATCAAGGCGGTGCTGGCGACGGAAGACCGGCGCTTCTTCGATCATTTCGGCATCGACTTCCTCGGCCTGGCGCGCGCCATGAGCGAGAACGCCAAGGCGGGCGGCGTCGTCCAGGGCGGCTCGACGCTGACGCAGCAGCTCGCCAAGAACCTGTTTTTGACCAACGAGCGGTCCATCGAGCGCAAGATCAAGGAAGCCTTCCTGGCGCTGTGGCTGGAGGCCAATCTCTCCAAGAAGGAAATCCTCTCCTATTACCTCGACCGCGCCTACATGGGCGGCGGCACCTTCGGCGCGGCGGCGGCGGCGCAGTTCTACTTCGGCAAGAACCTCACCGAGGTGGATCTGGCGGAATCGGTGATGCTCGCCGGCCTGTTCAAGGCGCCGGCGAAATACGCGCCGCACGTCAACCTGCCGGCGGCGCGCGCGCGGGCCAACGAGGTGCTGACCAATCTCGTGCAGGGCGGCATGATGACCGAGGGCCAGGTGATCGGCGCAAGGCGCAGCCCGGCGACCGTCATCGACCGGGCGGAAGCCAAGGCCCCCGACTATTTCCTCGACTGGGCCTTCGACGAGGTGCAGCGGCTGGCCAAAGCCGGAAAGATCAAGGAGCGCTCGGTGATCGTGCGCACCACGATCGACATGGGCCTGCAGCAGGCCGCCGAGGCGGCGATGGAATCGAGCCTGCGCGAATACGGCGAAAGCTACCGCGCCAAGCAGGGCGCCATGGTGATGATCGAGACGGGCGGCGCCGTGCGCGCCATGGTCGGCGGTCGTGACTACGGCGAAAGCCAGTTCAACCGCGCCACCCGGGCGCTCAGGCAGCCCGGCTCCTCCTTCAAGCTCTACACCTATGCCGCCGCCATGGAGAAGGGTTTCACGCCGGAATCGGTCGTCTCGGACGCGCCGGTGACCTGGCGCGGTTGGTCGCCGCAGAACTACGGCCGCTCCTACAAGGGCAAGGTGACGCTGATGACGGCCATGTCGCAGTCCTACAACACCGTGCCGGTCCGGCTGGCGAAGGACGAGCTGGGCACCGAGCGGATCGCGCAGATGGCCAAGGACATGGGCGTCGAGACGCCGCTGCGGACCGACAAGACCATTCCGCTCGGCACCTCCGAAGTCACCGTGCTCGACCAGGCCACCGCCTATGCGGTGATGCCGGCGGGCGGGCTGCAGTCGCGCCGGCACGGCATCGCGCAGATCGTCGGATACGGCAGCGAGGTGCTCTACGACTTCCAGCGCGACGCGCCGCCGGCGCATCGGGTGCTCTCGGAGCAGGCGCTGTCGTCGATGAACCGCATCCTGACCAACATCCCCTATAACGGCACGGCACGGCGCGCGGCCGTCGACGGCGTGCTGACCGGCGGCAAGACCGGCACCTCGCAGAGCTATCGCGATGCCTGGTTCGTCGGCTTCACCGGCAACTACACGACGGCCGTCTGGTTCGGCAACGACGACTATACACCGATGAACAACATGACCGGCGGCTCGCTGCCGGCGATGACCTTCAAGAAGCTGATGGACTATGCCCACCAGGGTGTCGAGCTGAAGCCGATCCCGGGCATCGAGGATCCGTTCCCGGAAGGCGTGACGAAGCCGCAGGCCGTGGCGGAGAAGACGGACGATGGCGAAGAGGCCATCCCGGCCCTGGTGCGTCCGCGCTCCATGCCGGCGGAAGCGACGCGGGTGCTGCGGCGGATCGCCGAAAAGCTGAAGACCGCCGCGCCGCTGGCACCCGCCACCGCCAGGCTTGCCGATGCGACCGTGACAGGTTCGCTGGCGCCGGTGGAGACCAGCGTGTCCGCAGACGGCCCCGGCGGCTGACAGCCGTTCCCTCCCGCCACGCCTTCAATGCCGGCCACGAACGGCCGGCCTCAGCGCAAGCGCGTCCATAAGCCGTTCCTTTCGAGGGGAATCAATGCTAACCCTCGGCGACACTCCTTGAGGGCATGCCTTTCGTGTTTCGTGTTCCGTTTCTTGTCGCCATTGCCCTTGCGATCGCCTTCGGTGGCGGGATCTGGTCGACGCTCTGGGCACTGGAGGCGACCACCGGCTTCGGCGCCATCCGGCTCGGGGCCTGGGAGGCGTTTCCCGACGCCCAGACGGCCAAGGCCGACCCTTACGCCAAATCGCACCGGGCCAGCGCCGGCGCCCTGCTCTACGGCAGCGCCGAGGGCCTCAGCTTCACGGCCGGGGTCGACGAGACCGGCGCCCCGCTGCGGGCCGCCTGCAGCTATCGCATCATCGGGCACACGCCCCCTGCCCGTCTCTGGACCCTCTACACGCTGCAGGGAGGCCGGGCCTATCGTCCGCAGACCGGCGTCCTGCCGGTGGCGCTGAACTCCCGCTCGATCCTGCGCCATGGCGACGGCGCGTTCGAAATCGCTGTCGCGGCCGATGCGCAGCCGGGCAACTGGCTGGCGACCCCGCAGGACGGTCGCTTCCGCTTGCGCCTGACGCTTCTCGACACGCCGGCGGCGGGCAGTTCCGGGCTGATCGATCTGTCGATGCCCGCCATCCAGAACCTTGGATGCGGCAATGCTTAAGGTGCTGTTTGCCGTCCTCACCGGGCTTTTCGGCGCGGCCCTGCTGCATCTCGTGATCATCCTGTCGCTGCCCTATTTCAGCGAGCGGGACGCCTATACGCGGGTGCTGGCGGAGGGCAGCCGGCATATCTTCCACCGGCTTCCCGACGCCCGCGACCGGGCCGGACTGGTGCAGGACGATCCGCTGATGGAGGCATCCGTCTGCGCCTACGATATCTCCGAGGGGCCGGTGCGCATCTTCGCACAGGGCAATGTGCCCTTCTGGTCCATGGCGATCTTCGATGCCGCCTCCAACGAGGTCTTCAGCATCAACGATCGCACCGCCGCAGCCGGCATTCTCGACGTGGTGCTGGCCACGCCGGTGCAGCTGACGGTGCTGCGAAAGACACTGCCGGAGGCGATCTCGCAATCGATCCTCGTCGAGACCCAGCAGGCGGACGGCTATGTGGTCCTCAGGACCATGGTGCCGCAGCCGAGCTTTGCGCCGGCGGCGGGGACATTTCTGTCGGAGGCTGTCTGTGCGCCCTTCGAATGGCGCCGGCGGCAGCAGTTCTGATCCCTGGCCTTCAGTTCTGCTCGAGGAGCATGACCGGGATGGATACTCTCTGCGGCGGCACGGTCTCCAGACGCTCGTAACGAACCCCCGTGAAGATCAGCAGTTGCGCCGTCTCGGCCGTCTCCTGGCGACCGATGTGGATTTCGGGTTTGCGGCGCTGCTGGTCACGCCATCTGTTCAGCACTACGATTTCTGCCATGCTCGTCTCCATGATGGTTCGAGACGGATGAATGACGGCTCACTTTCACCCTGCCCTCAAGTGGGCCGACGCATCCTCATGTGAAGCATCTGCGCCTTACTCGTCGTCACACCATTCCGGTGCCTACGACATTCACGACCGGTACCGCCGAACCGGCTCCTCGCGAAACGGGAGTTCCCCGTTTCCCGGCTTCGTCCGGGTTGTCTCCGGAACTGGCGTCATTGAGCCAGTAACCGGTAAACCATTCGTTAATGCTAATAAAGTGTGGCGACGCATTTGCGTCATTCCCACAGCAAAAACGCCCGGCGTGGCTTTTTGTTCACACTGGCGGCGATCACGCCTGCCTGATGAGGTGAAGGGCATCCCCTGATCGCCTGGTCAGCCGTTCCATTCCGGTGCAGCGTCATGGACGATTCATAGCCCATTAACCGTGGCTTGTTACCATCTGGTTTACCATCCAGGTGGCTTGGGCAGGCTGTCTTGGGCAGGCCGGCCTGGGATGCTCTTCCCGCCGTCTCCGGCGACCGGCGGCTGTCGTTCCCGACCGGGCTGCCACGAGTTTTGTATTGCGTAAACGTGAGTTTGGCCTGTGACGGACCAGTTTCGAGATCTTGAAAGGCCTTTGGCCATGCGCAGGAAGGACGTGGTGTTGATTGCCACTGTAACGAGTTTCGAGAGCGTTCCGCGTCCCTCCCGCTCCGAGCTCCGGCAGTTCGCAGAGCTTTTCGGCCCACTCTTCAGCGCCTCCAGCGAGGAAGCCCGGCGGCATGCCGTGGCCGCGCTGTCGCAATCCAGGACAGTGCCGCCGGCCGTCGCCTTCTTCATCGCCTGCCAGCCGATCGCCATTGCCGCCCCCTTCCTCGCCTCCTCCCCCTGCCTAGACGACGAGACGCTGATCACCGTCGCGCGCACGCAAGGCGCTGCGCATGCGAAAGCCATCGTGCTGCGCGAGGACCTGTCACCCAGGGTCATCGACACCCTCGTCAGCCTGCGCCACGACTGGCCGCTCGCCAAGCGCGACACGGCTGCAGCCGATGTGCCCGATCCGGTGACGGTTCAGGTAAAGGCGCAGGACGACGAGCGCGCATGGCGCGAGGAACAGCTGCGTCAGCGCATCAAGGCGCTGGCCGCCCATGTCCACCGCGCCGAGGACGACCGGCTGGGGCTGCGCACGCTGAGCCCCGTCCAGGAAGCGCTGCTCGTGCGCTTCTCCCGCAACCGCGAAGGCGGGCTGTTCGCCACGACGCTGGCCGACGCGCTTTCGGCGAGCCGTTGGCTTGCCGAGCGGATCATGCTCGACATCTCCGGCCAGCAGCTGGCCACCACCCTGAAGGCGCTGGCCATGGAGGAGGCGGATGCGCTCTTCGTGCTGGAGCGCTTCTACTCGCACCTCGGCACCCGGACGAATGGCGTGAGCCGCGGGCAGTTCCTGTGGAATTCGCTGAACGAGGCTGACTGCGGCCGGCGGATCGAGGCCTGGCGGCGCGCCGACGGCTATACCGTCCGGAATTCGGAACTTCATCCGGCAGTGGATCAGGATACCGGCAAGGTCGCGGCGAACGGCACGGGCACCGTTCTCCCCCTGCGCAACGCCGGCTGAGGTTCAGACCGTCGTATCGACGATCGCGAAGAGGCCGTCGATGGCCTCGACCTCCAGTTCGAGAACCCAGAGGTCGCGGTCGAAATTGCGTTCGCGGGTAATCAGCTCGTCGACCGCCCGCGGCTCCACCCGGTCCAGCCGCTTCTCGAACCGCCGCTCGATCACCTCATCCTCCTCGAAGACCTGCTGCGGTGCCGGGGCAAAGAGCGTCTCGGTGCCGTCGCGGAACCGCTGACGGATGAAGACGGCGCCCGCTTCCTCGGCGCCCTTGTGCTCGATCGCGGCAAAGCCGCCGGCGGAAAAGACGCGGCGGGTCAAGGCACTGACGAAGATGTCGGAACGGATGCGCATGGCACATGTCATAGCCGAAAGCGCCACCGGCGCAAAGGCGGCCGTTACCTGGGCCGCCGATCCGCGCCGGTTCAGACGTTAGCGGTGGTGTCCGGCGCTGCGCCAGCCTCGCCCGCCTTCGTCCAGGACAGGTAGTAGTAGGTTTCGCCGACCATGCCGAAATAGGCGCTTTCGCCGGTCAGCCGGTCCTGATGGCTGGAATCGTCGTTGCGCACGTAGAGACCGTTGCCTTCGCGGGTCAGATGCTGCTTGAGGAAGGAGGTCCAGTCGGTGGTCGCCGCCGCCTTTTTCTCGCCGGCCTTGGCATCGGCATCGGCCGGGTTCCAGGCCTTGACCGTCTCGCCCGCCGCCGCGTCGGTGACCGTCAGCGTACCAGCCTCGACCGCCTTGAGCATCGCCTCTGCCATCGCACTGGTTCCGCTCGCGGCCTTCAGTTCCTCCAGCTTGGCGACGAGCGCCTTCATGAAGGCCTTGCTTTCGATATCCTCGACGGCGCCGTCGCTGGCCGCCTCATCGGCCTCTTCGGCCGCCGCGCCGGTCATGGCCTGCTGCTGCAGCGAGGCGATCAGCCGCGAGAGACTGGTATCGTCGTCTTCGGCTTCGTCGCTGTTGCTGCCGGAAAACAGGAGGTCGGCGAGCGAGCTTTGCGCGGTGCCTGACGACTGGGACGACGACTGCGAGGCAGTCTCCTCGGAAACTTCCTTGAAGACCCTCAGGGCGGTCTGCTGCGACCAAAGGCGGACGGTGGTGATTTCGGAAACCATGTTGCTTCTCCGATTGCGGCCCGACCAGTGCCCGGCGGCGGAGAGCGCCTTGGGGCACGGGAACGGGGAAACGCTATCGGCCGTGGCCTGCGCGAAGCTGTGCGCCGGCTCGGCTGCAACCCAGGATTCTAAAGCGCGCCGATCGACTTCAGCTTCTTCAGCACCATCTCGTTCGGCTCGCCGGTTTCCGGCAGCCGATAGTGCTTCTCGAAGCGGCGAATCGCCGCCTTGGTCTGGGCGCCCGCGACGCCGTCGACGGTGATGTCGCTGTAGGCGATGTTGGAGAGGCCGCGCTGGATCTGGATCACCAGGGTGGCGGAAGCGGCGATATCGGGGCCGAGATCGCGCGACGGCGATGGCGCCTGCTTGTCGGCGGACTTGTCGGCAGGCTTGCGGCTGCGCTCGGAGGAGCGGATCGCCGCGGCGACGGGATCCTCGACCACGGCGCTGAGGTCTTCGGCGGGCCGTGCCGCCGGCACGGCAACCGCTTCGATGGGGAGCGGCGCGACGGGGGATGCGGAGGCGGTCTCGACGGTGGCGGCCGGCGCCTCGCGCAGGGTCGCAAGCAGGCCGGGTGTCGCCTCCCCGGTCTGCGGCAGGTCTTCGGTCTCCTGGAAGAAGAGGATGGCGGCGGTGGTCTGCGGGCCGACCAGCCCGTCGGCGACGCCCTGATAGAGACCGCGGCGGGCCAACTGCCGCTGCACCTCGGCGATCAGTTCCTGCGGCGAGAGGTCCGGCTGCGGCGTGGCCGCGGCATCCTCAACGGCGGGTGGCGCCACGGGCGCGGGCACGGCAGCGGGCGCCGGCTCGGCCGCGTCCTCGCGGGCAATGCGGAAGGTGGTCACGGTGTCGGGTTCGCTGCGGCGCGCCGGGCGGTAACCGGCAATGCCGTTCGGATCCTGCGGATCACGGGTCGCCAGAAGCGGCGACGGGTGATTGCCCGGCTGGTACCACAGCGCATTGGCGGCAATGGAGCCGAAGACGACGGCGAAGGTGGAAACCCCGACAAGCAATCGGGGGTGCCGTCCAGCCGCGCGTCCTGCCGCCGAGAAGAGGCGGAACAGGATGCCGGGTTCCTGAACCTTTTTCTTGCTCTTAGGCGATTTTCGCTTTGGCGGCGTCATTCTCGGTATCCTGTTCGTCCTTCTGTGCCCCGTCGGCGCTCTCCCCGTGAAGGGGTTTTACCAGACGCGGGGGAAATTCGACCATGGGGTCTGCGGGTTCCAGCGCGGCTTCCTCGATGCCGGCACCGTCGGCGGGAAGCGTCACGGTCACCACGGTCCCCTCGCCGGCGCGGCTCTCGATATGGAACCGTCCGCCGTGCAATGCAACAAGTCCTTTCACCAAAGACAGGCCGAGGCCGGTGCCTTCGTACTGGCGGGTATAGTCGTCCTGCACCTGCATGAAGGGCTGGCCGATCAGAGCGAGCTTGTTCTCCGGGATGCCGATGCCGGTGTCGCTGACGGTCAGCACCACGTCATTGCCGACGAGGCCTGCGTCGATCGAGACGACGCCGCCGTTTTCGGTGAACTTGATGGCATTGCCGGCCAGGTTGATGAGGATCTGCTTGACCGCGCGACGGTCGGCGGTGACTTCGCCCAGCCCCTTGGCGGTGCGCGCCGTCAGCGTCACGCCGCGGCCCCGCGCCTGCAGGTCGAGCATGGCGCGGCAGGATTCGATGACGTCGCCGATCATGAAGGGTTCGGCCAGCAGCTCGTAGCGGCCGGCCTCGATCTTGCTCATGTCGAGCATGGTGTTGACGACGGCCAGCAGATGCGCGCCCGACTGGCGTATCAGCCCGACGTATTCCTTCTGGCGGTCGGTCTCGAGCCGGCCGAAATATTCGCCGGCCAGCACGTCGGAGAAACCGAGGATGGCATTCAGCGGCGTGCGCAGCTCGTGGCTGACGGCGGCGAGGAAGCGGGTCTTGGCCTCATGGGCGGAGCGGGCCTCGGTGACGCGCAGCGCCGCCTCGTCGCGCAGCGCCTCTTCGCCGGAGACGTCGCGCATCTGGGCAAAGACTGCGGTGAGCTCGCCGTCGTCGCGGCGCACAGCGGTCATCTCCAGGCAGGCGTGCAGGAACTGGCGGCCTTCGGCGCTGTAGACGCGCTGGACGCGGACCATGACGGAGGCGGCGTCCTGCCCCTGGCGCAGCGTGTCGAGCGCATGCATGAGGCTGATGCGGTCGGAGACATGCACCAGTTCGGCAAGCCGCTGGCCGCAGGGATCGTGCAGCGCTGCGGGAAACTCGGTGCGGTCGCGGCCGCCGCACTTCATCACCAGGCCATGCGGATCGAGCATCAGCGCCAGACCCGGGCAGGCGGAAAAGACGAGATCGTCGGCGGCAGCGGAGGCGACCGGCGGCGTGGAGCGTCCGCCGCGGCCGAAGGTGGCGGCGGCGGCGATCAGGAAGGAGGAGACGGCAACGGTGGCGCCGACCGGCAGGGCGATGGAGACGGGCAGCAGGGTGGTGAGGACGGCCGGCAGCAGCAGGGCGGCGACCCCGGCATTCAGCGTGACGCGGCGCAACAGCACGATGTTCCTGCCACGGGCCTCTTCCGGCTGCCCGAGGCATTCCAGCCAACGGTCGGCGGCCCGGTCGACTTCCCCGACCGCCTTCCCGGCAATGTTACTCAATACGCGCACGCAAGACCCTGACGCAAACTCTGAAATACACTCGGACTTTAGGCTTCGGCGACTTAAGGAAAGGATAAAAGGGGGGCTTGCGAGGCGTGCCGGATTGGGTCGAATCCCGATTTGGAACGCTCCAACGGGCGCTTTTCCGATCATGGTTAACAGGGCGTAAGCAACGGATTTGCTTGCATTTTCCCGATCCTGTTAACACTTGCGGCAGGGCCTTGCCGCAAGAAGGCGGGAACTGCCGGGCGGGCGCCGCAATTATGCTTAACATCGGTGGTCAAGATTTCGCAGGACTGCCGCGGCCGATGCGCCAAAATGGCGATCGTTCAAATTTTATTCAAAACTGGAGAAAAGCCGAGTGTTCCTGTCAAAGGGCGATTCGCTTCCTCGGGTTAGGGTGACACCAAGACCGGGAGAGACCCGGCGGCCGACCGGGCTTTACGGGTGGTGGACAGGACAATGTGGTTTCTGATCAAGAGCAGTATAACGTTCGGACTGGTGCTGGTGGCGCTCTCCTACTTCAGCGGCCGTCCGGCCGTGGAGACGGACGGTGCGCCGCAGGTCGAGGTACAGGACGCCGTGGGCGCCGCCGCCCAGGCCTTCCAGTATCTCAGCGCCATCTGCGTCGAAAAGCCTGACGTCTGCGTCAAGGGTGCCGAAACCTTCGCGGCACTCGGCGAGCGCGCCCGGGAGGGTGCCCTGGTGGCCTTCCAGCTTCTGGACGAACAGTTTGCCGACGAGACGCCGGCGATTGCGCAGGTCGCCGACCCGCAGCCGATGCCGGAAAAGCCGCTTGCCACCGCCTCCACCGACACCGTCTCCACGGGCGGCATTCCGCTTCCGCAGAAGCGCCCTGCCACGCGCTAAACCTTCCGACATCCGACGACGGAGCCTGAGCGCTTCGTCCGCCCCTTCCCTTGCGCCGGCCATTGCCCCGGCCGGCGCCTGATTGCCTGCCCCTGAACTTCAGCCCCTGCTGGACCGTGAGGATTTGCTCCTCACGGTTTTTTTTCATTCACGCGGCCGGCTTTCCTTCCTATATGCAGCCAAAGACAGAACGGGAGCACCGGATGGCCAGGATCGACCAGATCATCGACGATTTCGCCTACCTCGAGGAGTGGGAGGACCGCTACCGCTATGTGATCGAGCTCGGCAAGGCGCTGCCCGACCTGCCGGAAGAGGACCGCACCCCGGAGAACAAGGTGCAGGGCTGCGCCAGCCAGGTCTGGGTCGTCAGCCACGAGGAGGACGGCGGCGCCGATCCGGTGCTGACCTTCACCGGCGATTCCGACGCCCATATCGTGCGCGGTCTGGTGGCGATCGTGCTCGCCGTCTATTCCGGCAAGCATGCCTCCGAGATCGTCTCGACCGACGCGATCGAGATCTTCGACCGCATCGGCCTCGTCGAGCACCTGTCCTCGCAGCGCGCCAACGGCCTGCGCTCGATGGTCAAGCGCATCCGCGAGGAGGCCCGGCTGAAGGCCGCGGCCTGATCGCACCGCCCTACCGGGGCATCGGCGGGCGGTAGCCGTCCGCACCCCAGTGGTGGCTCGCCCGGCGGCTCTGGCGCGGGGGCGGCGCATAGTGGCGGGCGAGCGCAAGAAGTGCGGTGCGCAGCATCAGCTTTGCCGAGCGCGCCGGCCATTGCCGCTCCCGCTCCACCGTCTCCAGGCCCTTGCAGAAGCAGCAGATCGATGGCGACGCCGGAAAGTTCCGGCCCCATGGCCTCGACGGCCTGCGCAAAACGATCGCGGGCGGCCATCGCGCTGTCGGCAAGCTCCGCCTGACCGCCCCGTTCTCCCTTGCCGCGCGCAGACAGTCGCGGTTCCCAGCTGGCTGTGACGCGCGGCTGCAGTTGCGCCCGCGTGAAATCCGCCGCCAGACGCTCGCCCGCCTCGATCGCCTCTATCGGCAGGAAGGCGCCGCCGGTGCGGTCCTTCAGCCGCGACAGGAGGGAGAGCGGCGATTCGGCGAGGTTGCGGCGCACGGCCTGGCGCTCACCCTCGACATCGACGGTTTCCTGCACCTCGACCCGATGCTGGCCGGCAAAGGCCTCCTCGCCCGCCAGCAGGGCGCGGCGCAGGAAGGCCGATGTCTGCGGCGTCGCGGAGAGCGTACCGCCGGAGGCAGCGACGAGGCCGTGGCGGACCGCGCGGGCGACGAGATCGGCGGCGAGCGACAGGTCTTCGCCCTCGACCCGCAGGGCGGCGCCCTCGCCTGCGCCCATCTCGACCGGTCCCCGCAACAGCCGGCGCAGCAGCCGCAAAAGATCGCGCCGCTCGGCCGGCGTCGCGCAGAGGTCCCGTCCGGCGGCCGCAGTCTTCACGCGATCAGTCATGGCCGCTGACCTCGCCGCTGGCGAAGACGGCGACGACGATGCGCTCGACCGCCGAGACGAATTCGTCGTAGATCCGGTCGTCGCGCCGGTCCTCCACCACGTGGCAGGCATGGCTGACGGTGGTGCGGTCGCGGCCGAAGGCGACGCCGATATCCTGCTGCGGCATGCGCAGCGCCACGTGGCAGACATACATGGAGATCTGCCGCACATGGCAGGCCAGCCTTCGCCGGTCGCGGCGCACCATGACGCGGTCGCCGAGCAGCAGGAGCAGCTCGGAAACCATCTGGCGCACGATACGGCAGATGCTGCGATCGGACATGCGCCGGGTGAGCGGCGGCTGCCAGACGATCTCGAAGGGGACATCCGGATCTCTTCCCTCCGGCGGGCGGTGGCTCTCCTGGGGCATGACAACTCCTCGCGAAATAGGAATTTATTCATACGCCCATAGAGGAAGCACGGGGACGGTGGAAGCTGCGAGAAATCGCAATGTGTGTTGAATTTGTTGGGAGGTTTTTGTGGGGTTGGGGGGATACATAGGCTCTTGTTCCTATCTCCGCGCTCTACTAGCCCAGCTTGCAGCTTGGACGTGCCGAGCTCGTCTCGGCCTCCCTCTTTATCGGATGTGTTCAGCCGATCCGCCATCAGGCAGATTGACTTCTGCTAGAGCAGGGGCTGCTTCTCCACTTCTTCCTTCTTCGTCACAGTGCTTAGCCAGCTCCACGAGAAACATGGCTGTGCACCGGGCAATATGTAACGCTTCGTGAGGCGAATAAACATTAGTGACATGCATCGTAGCATTCCTCCATGGGTTTTTAACCGCATCAAGGGTGGCATAGATCTTCTCATATTCGGCACCAAGGGTTCCCTCGATACGCCTGCTTCTGGGCCATTTTTCATCGAGGGCTTTAGATATTTCCTGAAGGATAATACCCCAGTTTTTTGCAGCCGGCTTGGCTGGATCGGCGATCTCGATAAGTTTCGCAAATGCCCCTATCCCACACTCAAGTGCGCGCATACAGTGAAAGACGGATGCAGTATATCGATTTAGGGCAATACACTTCGCAGACTCTTCTATTTCCTGCGATGCCTTTGGAAACGCTGCTGGAAAGCCTTCAACGTGAGGTCCAATTGCGCCAAGGAGCGCATCAACTGGAAGCATCAATCCGGCTTCATTGGGCTGTAAAACCAGAAACTTGACGTCGCTGAGTTCATCGGCAAACCGACTCTCAATTTCGCCAGTTCGCGTAGCAAGGCGACCGTAAGTTGTCGCCCCTATATTCAGTTCATTATACAAGCGTTCGGCCGCCACCTTAGCCGAGCGACATCCCAAGAGACTGAAGACTTCAGGAAGTGAAGAAAGAGTTCCCCGCACAAACTCTCGATCCGCGTCAGAAATAATGGCGGGAGGGTCGCAAGAATTTGTGCGCTCAATGAGGGTCCGCAGACTGACGATAGCACCTAAAAATGGCAGCACATTCAACTCAAGCACGTCTGACAGGCTCCACTAAGTGATATTTCAAATCCTACGTTCATTCCAAGGAATCGCAAACTCCAATATGTGACGCTTGGCCGCCTTGCACGTCACTCACAGCTCGCAAATCGGTAGATAGCGGCACCTCCCATTTGCCACGCCCGCCCCCACTATCGTACCCTCCTCCCTCACCTGAGCCTCTGGAGGAGACGCGACGCATGGAGACATTCACGGGCGGGTGCCTCTGCGGGGATGTGCGGATCGTGGCGGCGGGGCGGCCCTATCGGGTGGGGGTCTGCCACTGCCTCGACTGCCGCAAGCACCATGGGGCGCTGTTCCATGCCTCGGCGATCTTCCCGGAGGATGCGGTGACGGTGAGCGGCGAGACGGGCGAGTATGCGAGGCGGTTCTTCTGTCGCCGCTGCGGCTCGCCGGTGTTCGGACGCAGCGGCGACGAGGTCGAGGTGAACCTCGGCTCCCTCGATGCGCCCGACCAGCTGGTGCCGACCTACGAGCTCTGGACCATCCGCCGCGAGGCCTGGCTGCCGCCCTTCCCGCTCGAGAGGCGATATGCGCGCGACCGTGAATCGTCGGGGCGACTGGAGGAATAGAGGCGATACCCCTCAAAAAGAAGGGGCCGGAAGCAGGTGCTTCACGGCCCTCAATCTGAATGCTTCGGCGGGAGGCGTTACTTGGCGGCGCGCTTGCGGCGCTGGCCGAGGCCCATCTGCTTGGCAAGCCGCGAGCGGGCTTCCGCATAGGCCGGCGCGACCATCGGATAGTCGGACGGCAGGCCCCACTTCTCGCGGTATTCTTCCGGCGTCATGTTGTAGTGGGTCATCAGGTGGCGCTTCAGCGACTTGAACTTCTGACCGTCTTCGAGACAGATCAGGTAATCTTCCTCTATCGACTTCTTGATCGATACCGGCGGCTTGGGCTTTTCCGCCACGGTCGCCGCAGCGACCGGCTGGGTGGTGTTGCTGAGAGCTGTATGGACGTCGGAGATCAGGCCTCCGAGATCACCAACGGGCACGACGTGGTTGCTCACATAGGCCGCTACGATATCGGCGGTCAGCTCCACCAAAAGGTCATGTCCCTTGTCCAAGGCCGTTTCTGTCATTTTACGTCTCCATTTTCTTATTGTTCCACACAGCGCGCGGTTTTCGCTGCGCCGCGTGGGATCTCGCTCGTTTGGCCGATCGGGCGGCTCCCGAACACGCGACATGGGCCGGCCACCTGCTTTGAGGAAAGGCCCGCCAAGCTTCTTGAACATCCGCTTAAAGAAACTACTGCTGCGTCGGTTCCAAGATCTTGCATAAATAAGACTGTTGCGGAGATCTTTTAAGTAGCGCCGGTGTTCTTGATCGGCAGTGTAATCAACTGCGGATGGTTTAGCATCTTTGAATGTGAGTTTCAAAGCACAAAATAGAGCGGTAAGCCTAAATTTTCCGCAGAACGAAGTCCACTAGCGCATGATTGCGAGCGTTTCTCACATCGCTTACGCAATTATTCGCACTGTATAGAAATTGGAAACTATACCTGTTCCTGGCGGCGGCGCATTTCGTCCTGCACCGAGATGTCCGACAGCGGGTAGCCTGATTCGTGCGCGGCCTTGGCCAGCAGATGGGCGGAGACCGGTGCGGTCAGCACGAAGAACAGGAAGCCGGCGAACGAGCGCGCCAGAATGGCGAGGTCGGCGGCATGGATTCCGACGGCGATCAGCATCAGCGCGGATCCCACCGTGCCGGCCTTGGAGGCGGCATGCATGCGGGCATAGAGATCGGGCAGGCGGTTCAGGCCGACGGCGGCCGCGAAGGTGAAGACGGCGCCGGTGATGATCAGCAGCGCGGTGATCAGCGCGAGAATGATATCCATCACGGTGTCTCCTTTTTGGCGGCCGGCTTGGCGGCGGGCTTCGCCGCAGGCTTGCGCGGCGGCTTCGGCTTGGCGGGCGCTGCGGCTGCAGCCGGTGCGGATGCCGTCTGGTCGGCGCCGGCGGCCTTGCCCCTGGCCTTGGCCTTGGCGATCTTGACCTTGGCCGCGCTTGCCTTGGTCACCTCAGACTTGCTGGGCGACGGCCTGGCGGTGGCGACAGGGGCAGCGACCGGCGTGGCGGTGCCGGCGGGCACGGGTTCCGGGGCTTCGGAGGCCACCGAGGCGGTCGGGATCGAAGCCGGGGTGGCCGGCTGTTCGACCGTGGCATCCGGACGTTCCGGGAGGGGTTCGGGCGGCGAGCCGTCCTCCCCTTCCCGCCGCTTGCGCGACAGGATGAAGCGGGCGAGCGCCACGGTCGCCAGGAAGCCGACGAGGCCGAGTGAAATGGCGATGTCGATATAGAGCGTATAGCCGGTGCGGATCGCAATCAGGGCGATGAAGCCCATGACGATGCCGACCAGCATGTCGAGCGCGATCACCCGGTCCGGCAGGGTCGGGCCGCGGATGACGCGCCAGACCGTCAGCAGAAAGGCGACGCTGAGGACGACGAGGCCGAAGTGTACGGCAGACTGTGTGATGGCTTGGGCCGTCATCAGCGGAAGGCCTCCAGGATCTTGCGTTCGAAGCCCTCGGCGATGTCGCGCCGGGCGGCGTCAGGGTCGGAGCAGTCGAGGGCATGCACGTAGAGCGTCTTGCAGTCCTCGGAGACATCCACCGACAGCGTGCCGGGGGTGAGCGTGATGAGGTTGGCAAGCAGCGTGATCTCGAAATCACGCTCGACCGTCAGCGGAAAGGCGAAGATGCCGGGCTTGACGACGAGGCGCGGGCTGAGCACCAGGACCGCCACGCGGAAGGCCGAGCGCGCCAATTCCTTCAGGAAGAGCAGCACCAGCGAGATGATGCGGTTGACGCGCCTCCAGTAGCCGGGGCCGCCCATCTCGCCGCGGACGATCCAGAGCGCCAGCGACGCGAGGAAGAAGCCGAACACCAGGTTGAGCAGCGTGGCGCTGCCGGTGATCGCCACCCAGATGACGGCAAAGATCACGTTGAAGACATAGGTCGTCATTCAGCACCTCCTGTCGGAAACACCGACTGGATATAGGCCCTCGGATCGGCAAGGGTGGCGGCCGCCTCCTGCGACAGCCGCACCGGCAGGTCCGGGAAAACCCCGAAGAAGACGATGATGGCCACGAGACCGGCAAGCGGCGCGGAGCGCTGCAGCGCGCCGGCGGCGGAAGGCACTGCCGTGGGTTCGATGCGCGGCCGCCAGAAGGCGAGCAGGAAGACCCGGCCGAGCGTCAGCGTGAGGATCAGCGCCGAAATGAGGATTGCTGCCGACAGCCACCAGGCGCCGATGTCCAGCGCGGCCTTCAGGAGGATGATCTTCGGCCAGAGGCCGGAGAACGGCGGCAGGCCGGCGGCGGCAAAGAAGATGACGAAGGCGGCCGCGGCGATCCAGGGGGCGTCGCGGTAGAGGCCGCCCAGCGTCTGCAGCGACCAGGAGCCGCCGATGCGGGCCGCCTCGCCGATCAGCAGATAGAGCGCCGTCATGACGATGATCGAGTGCAGCGAATAGAGGATGGCGCCGGACACGCCGGGCACGCCGCCGATCGCCACGCCGGCGATGATGTTGCCGATGCCGGCGATCACCGCGAAACCAGCCATCCGTCTGAGGTCGCTCTGCGCCAGGGCGCCGAGCGCGCCGATGACCATTGTCAGCGCCGCGATGATGGCGAGCAAGAGGCTCAGCTGTTCGCGCTCGACCGGAAAGAGCATGACCATGACGCGCATCAGGGCATAGACGCCGACCTTGGTCAGCAGCCCGCCGAAGAGCGCCGACACGACGATGCGCGGCGTGTGGTAGGAGGCCGGCAGCCAGAAGTTGACCGGGAAGGCCGCGGCCTTCATGGCGAAGGCCAGGATGAACAGCGCGCTCAGCGTCATCAGCGGCGCCGTGCCGCGGTAGTCGTTCGCCTGGCGGGCGATGTCGGCCATGTTGAGGGTGCCGAAGATCGCATAGACATAGCCGACGGCGATCAGGAAGAGCGTCGTGCCGAGCAGGTTGAGGACAGCGTATTTCAGTGCGCCGTCGATCTGCTGTCGCTCCGAACCGAGGATGAGCAGGCCGAAGGAGGAGATCAGCAGCACCTCGAACCAGACGTAGAGGTTGAAGATGTCGCCGGTCAGGAAGGCGCCGGTGACGCCGGCCATCAGCAGCAGCAGGAAGGGATAGAAGCCGTAGCGGCGGCCGGTGGCGTCGATGTCGCGCAGGCCGTAGATGCCGGCCGCCAGCGCCACGAGGCCGGAGGCGAGCGCCAGCAGCGATCCCATCAGGTCGGCGGTGAACGAGATGCCGAAGGGCGGCAGCCAGCGCCCCGCCGTCATCGTGAAGGGACCGTCGACGGCGACCCTGTAGACCAGCAGCCCCTCCATCAGGACGAGCGCCACCAGCCCCGGGACGGCGATCCATCCGTGCAGCCAGATCCGGTGGCGGACCATCATCAGCACGGCGCCGAGCGTGATCATCAGCGCCATGGGCGCGATCACCAGCCAGTCGGCAAGCGCCGTCGGCGCCATGACCATGGCGGCGGAGAGGTCAATCGGGGCAGTCGTCGGTACAGCCATCGCGTCCGTATTCCTATCAGTAACCGAGCGGAGGAAGGGGTTCATCCTTCGGCTCGGCAAGTCGCATCTCGTCGGTGTTGTCCGTTCCGAGCTCCTGGTAGCCGCGATAGGTGAGCACCAGCAGGAAGGCGAAGAAGGAGAACGAGATGACGATGGCGGTCAGAATCAATGCCTGCGGCAGCGGGTTGGCGGCACCTTCCGGCAAAACATCCGCCGCCAGCGGAATGATCGGCGGAACCTCGCGCGTCAGGCGGCCGGCCGTAAACAGCAAAAGGTTCACCGCATTGCCGAGAATGGCAAAGCCGAGCAGGATGCGCACGGTGTGCTTGGACAGCATCAGATAGATCGCCGAGGCGAAGAAGATGCCGATGAGGACGGAGAACAGGGTTTCCATCAGTCGAACTCCCTTTCCTCGAGCGCCAGCGCAATGGAGGCGATCGACCCGAGGACGACGAAATAGACGCCGATATCGAAGGAGATGACGGTGGCCAGCGGCAGTTCGACGCCGAAGATGCGCGGATAGATCCAGAGCCCGGTCATGAAGGGGACGCCGACAAAGACCGAGACGAAGCCGGAGAGCGTCGCGACGAGCAGCCCGAAGCCTGCGATCGCCATGGGATGAAAGCGGATGGCGCGGCGCACGGCGGAGACGCCGTAGGCGATGCCGTAGATGGCGAGCGCGGAGGCCGCGATCAGCCCGCCGATGAAGCCGCCGCCCGGCTCATTGTGGCCGCGCAGCAGCACGAAGACGGAAAAGACCAGCATCAGGGCGGTGATCGGCGGCGCGACCGTGCGCAGGATCAGCGTGTTCATGGGCGATCTCCATCGGCAGGCGCCTCGACCCTTGTTTGCGGCAGCGGGTTGCGCGGGCGCACGCGAATGAGCGCCAGCACCGCCAGGCCGGTGATCATCACCACGCCGATCTCGCCCAGCGTATCCGTGCCGCGGAAGTCGACGATGATGACGTTCACGACATTGGCGCCATGGGCGATGACCTTGGAATAGGCGTTGAAGAATTCCGTCAGATGCGCGTTGAACGGCCCCTGCGTCGACTTCATCAGCATCAGCGTGAAGCCGAGGCCGCAGGAAATGGCGATCGTCGCGTCAAACAGCATCTGGCCGAGCGGACGGTGATCGCGCGGCGACAGCCGAAGCCTGGTCATCACCAGCGCCAGGATGACCACCGACAGGGTCTCCACCATGAACTGGGTGAACGACAGGTCGGCCGCGCCAAAGAGCAGGAAGATGACGGCGACGGCAAAGCCCTGGATGCCGAGCGAGACGATGGCGGTCAGCCGGTCGGAGGCGCGCAGCACCGCAAACAGGCCGATCACCGCCAAAAGAATGATCGCCCACTCGTGGAACAGCACGTCGGTCGGCCAGGCCGGCACCTCGGGCAGTTCGCCGTAGACGAAGGGCGGCACCAGGAGCGTCAGCGCCAGGAAGATGAAGGTGGCCGTGACATAGATCTCGAGCCGGCCCGGCTGCACCATCCGCGTGACGGCGACCGAGAGGCGCACCAGACCGGAGATGACGTGGTCGAAGCCGCGGTCGGGGCCGTTGCCGATGGCCGCCAGCAGGCGCACCATCATGGCGCGCGCCCGGTCGATCTGCAGATAGACGGCGACGCCGAAGGCGACGGTCACCACGGACAGAAGCAACGGCACGCCGAGATGCGGAATGGTGGTGATATCGACCGGCCGCAGCTCGCCGGCGACGGCGCTTGCCATGGGTGTCGAGACGAAGCGGTGGGCGATCCCGGAGAAGATGCCGCCGAGAAGACCGAGGCCGGCGAGAACGGCGGGACCGAGCCACATCAGCAGCGGCCCCTCATGGGCGTGTTTCGGCGTCTCCACATGCGGGCCGAGGAAGGGCTTCAGCGCGACGGTGAAGCCGACCACCAGCATCAGGCCGTTGCCAACGATGGCGATGAGCGTGAAGAGCATGGCGCGCAGGTCGCCGTGGGCGAGCGCATAGTAGATCTCCTCCTTGGCAAGGAAGCCGAGGAAGAGCGGCAGGCCGCCCATGGAGAGTGCGGCCAGAAGCGCCGCCACGAAGGTGATCGGCATGACGGAACGGAGGCCGCCGAGCTTCGTCACCTCGCGGGTGCCGGCTTCATGGTCGACGAGGCCCGCCACCATGAAGAGCGCGCCCTTGAAGAGCGAATGGGCCACGAGATAGAGCACCGCCGCCTCGATGGCATGCGGCGTGCCGAAGCCGGTCAGCATGACGAGCAGGCCGAGCGAGGCCATGGTCGTATAGGCGAGCATCAGCTTCAGGTCGGTCTGGCGGATGGCCAGAAACGTGCCGGCGATCAGCGTCACGCCACCGAAGAGCGGCAGCAGGATTTCCCAGGCGGGCGTGGCACCCATCACCGGGTTCAGCCGCATCAGCAGGTAGACGCCGGCCTTCACCATGGTGGCGGAATGCAGGTAGGCGGAGACCGGGGTCGGCGCTTCCATGGCGTTGGGAAGCCAGAAATGGAAGGGGAACTGCGCCGACTTGGTGAAGGCGCCGCCGAGCAGCAGGACAAGGGCCGCGAGGTAGAAGGGGCTTTCGCGCAGGCCGTCGCCGACGTGGACGAGCAGCGAGAGCTGCGTGACGCCGGTCATGTTCCAGAGGAAGATCAGGCCGGCAAGCAGCGACAGGCCGCCGAGCCCGGTGACCACCAGCGCCTGCAGGGCCGAGCGGCGGGCCGCCTCGCGCTCGTGATCGAAGCCGATCAGCAGGAAGGAGGTGATCGAGGTGAGCTCCCAGTAGACGAAGAGCATCAGGAAGCTGTCGGAGACGACAAGCCCGAGCATGGCGCCCATGAACAGCAGGATGAAGCAGAGGAAACGCCCGAGCTGCGGGTGGCCCTTCATGTAGCCGCCGGAATAGAGGACGATCAGCGTGCCGATGCCGGTGATCAGCAGCGCGAAGGTGAGCGACAAGCCGTCGAGGAACCAGGAGAAGGACAGGTTGAGGCTCGGCACCCAGGCAAAGCCGCCGGTGACGACGCCGCCATCAGCCACCTCCGGCAGGAACGTCAGGAAATGCAGGAAGGACAGGAGCGGCGCCAGTGCCAGAAGCCAGCTTCCGGCATGACCGAAAGCGCGGATGACCGCCGGCGCAAGGACTGCTGCCAGGAACGGTAGGAAAAGACACAACAACGTCACTGCCGCCTGATCGGCCATATCGTCTCCTGCCTGATTCTGTTCGGATCGCCCCCTCGGACGGATTGCATACATCCCCATATGGGAAAGAAATCAACGCCTCAAGGCTTTTGCGCGCAAACGTTGGCGTGATCGGGGGCTTTTCCAGCGACTCCTCGCCACCTATCTTAGGCGCAACGAAAGGATCCCCCATGTCAGACGCGACGAAACCACGCATTGAGAAGAGCGACGCGGAGTGGCGCGAGCAGTTGACGCCGGACCAGTACCGGATCCTGCGCGAGCACGGTACGGAACGCCCCTTCACCGGCCCCTATTGGGACAGCACCGAAAAGGGCCTCTACCGCTGCGCCGCCTGCGACGAGCCGCTGTTCGTCTCCGACACCAAGTTCGACGCCGGCTGCGGCTGGCCGAGCTATTTCGAGCCGGCCAAGCCCGGCGCCGTGACCGAGCACCGGGATACCGCCTTCGGCATGGTGCGCACGGAAGTGCGCTGCGCCAACTGCGGCGGCCACCTCGGCCACGTCTTCCCCGACGGCCCGCCGCCGACCGGCCTGCGCTACTGCATCAACGGCCATTCGATGGTGTTCGAGCCGATCGAATAGGCGACGAGGGCCGGTAACCCGGACTGCCTGCCGAAGACATCGAGGGGCAGCTGACGGCCACGGCGGTCTGCCTCGGCGAGCCAGGGCACGACGCGATCTTCAGTGTCGGCCTGCTCGCGGCAATCCGCCTGTGCCGGCAGCGTCTGACCGGCGGTTGACGCGCTATCCCAGGTCAGCCCGGTATCGGATGGGTCGAGTTCCCATGCTTCGCCGGAACGCTTCCTCGAATTGCGGCACGCTGCGGAAGCCGCATTTCGTTGCGATGTCTGCGATGGAGAGGGTCGACGAACGCAGCAGATCCATGGACCGCCTGATCCTGCGTTCCAGGAGGAACTGATAGGGGGACCGGGAGGTCGTCGTCTTGAAGATCCTCGAAAAATGGAACCGGCTCAGATCCAGGACTTTTGCGAGATCCTCGACGGAGAGATCGTCTTCCAGATGCGCCTCGACGAACTCCAGGAGCCGGTCCATCTGAGCTTCACTCAGGCGCTGGGCCGAGACCGAAGGGCGTATCTGCAGCAGTTCGCCCACCGCCACCAGGCACAGGGATTCCAGGTGGGCGGCACCCACACCGGTCGAAACGGCATTGGCCAGCTTTTCGAGTGTCGTGCGAAGCGACGGGTCGAAGGCATACAGGAAAGGTGGCGGGCTGCTGGCCGTGAAGCCGGTGCGGAATTCCTCGACCAGCGTCGTTGCATCGAAGTAGAGCGCCGTGAAACTGTTCCTGCGGTTCTTCGGCACGGACCAGCCGGCGACCTGACATCCGGCCGGAACGAAGGTCAGCCGGTCGGCGAGGGAGTGGCAGTGAGAGCGGGCGCCGTTTGCGAGCTCGGCCTCGCCGTCCTGCAATTCAATGTCGTGAAGGGCGAGGTAATGACTGGTGCCGACGACCTTGTACTCGAACCGTTCGTCCGGGAGCCGCACATGCTCGACGCTCAGCCCCGAAAGCTGCCGCATCGGACGATCCGGCGACCGAACCCTGGCCGTTTTGAAGTCGAGTTCTTGATCTGGATTGATATATCGCGCGGGTGACATTCCGAGTTCTTGCTTCAATATCAGGATTCATGCTGCTACTGTCGTATCACCGGCATCATCATGGGACAATGAAATGGACGACAATGCTATGCTTTCAGCATCGCCGCGATCCTACCCACATGCACAGCCGGATGCGATCTCGAAAATGCAGGTTGCAGCCCATTTCCTGCTCGATCTCAGCGACCGCCTGCGGGAAATCGCCGCTCCGCGCGGGGTCATGACGGCCGCGGCCGAGCTGTTGGGCCGGCACCTCGGGGCGATGCGCGTCGGCTATTCGGAGATGGAGGAAGACGGCGTCCACCTTCATATCGAGGGGGACTGGCGGGCGGAGGGAGTGGCTTCCGTCGCGGGGCGTCACAATCTCGAAAGCTACGGCCCGGACATCGCTGCCGCCTACCGATCGGGTGAGCTCGTCGCCATCGAAGATTTCGACACTGACGTCCGCACCGCAGGCAAACCTGCGGCCGGTGCTCATCACGCACTCGGTGTCCGCGCGCAGCTTGCGGTGCCACTGGTCAAGGCGGGACGGTTGATTGCGCTCCTGTTCCTGCATTCGGCCGAGCCGCGTCGCTGGAGCGAGGAGGACATCGCGCTCGTACGGGAGGTGGCCGAGCGCACCTGGGCGGCCGTCGAGCGGGCGCGTGCCGAGGAGGCGCTCCGCGTCAGCGAGGCGAGGTTCCGTACGGCCCTGGAGATCGGGACGGTCGGTGCAATCTATTTCGACATGGACGGGCTGCTGACGGATGCCAATGACGCGTTTCTGCGCATGGGCGGCTACAGCCGGGAGGACCTGGAGACCGGACGCCTCACCTGGCAGCGCCTCACCCCTGCCGAGTGGATGCAGGATTCCGAGCGTGCCTTCGCTGAACTGAAGGCGAAGGGCAACACCACGCCCTACGAAAAGGAGTATATCCGCAAGGATGGCTCCCGATGGTGGGCGCTGTTCGCTGCCAAGCTGCTGCCGGATGGAACGGGCTTCGAGTTCGTGCTCGACATCACCGACCGAAAGCGCACCGAGGAGCGTCTGCGCGAGACGACGCGGCGGCTCAATGCGGTGCTGGACAATGCCTCCGTCGCCGTGTTCGTCATGGATGAGCAGCAGCACTGCATCTACATGAATCCGGCCGCCGAGGTGCTGACCGGCTATACGCTTGCGGAAACGCAGGGACGCCCGCTGCACGATGTCGTGCACCACACCTATCCCGACGGTCGCCCCTTTCCGATCCATGAATGCGCCATCGACCGCGCTTTTCCCCAGAACAACAAGGAACAGGGGGAAGAGGTGTTCGTCCACAAGGACGGCAGCTTCTACCCGATCGCCTTCACGGCGAGTCCCATCCGGGACGAGGACGCCAAGACCATCGGGACCATCATCGAGGTGCGCGACATCTCCAGCGAGAAGGCAGCGAAGGAGCGTCAGGCGCTGCTGATAAGCGAGCTGCATCACCGCGTGAAGAACACCCTGGCCACGGTTCAGTCCGTCATGAACTTCACCATTCGCACGTCGGACAACATGGAGGCTTTCGAGCGGGGAATGACCGGCCGGCTGTCCTCGCTGGCCCGCAGCCATACGCTCCTGACCGACAATGAATGGACCGGAGCCGATCTCCAGAAGATCATCCTCGCGGAACTGGAACCCTATGATGACGGCACGCGGCTGACGCTCGACGGCGGGGTCTTCCATCTTCCCGTCGACGCCGCCGTCCCGCTTGCCATGGCCGTGCACGAATTGACCACGAACGCCGTAAAATATGATGCGCTTTCGGTCCCGGACGGGCAACTTACCGTCGGCTGGACGACCGAGCGGACGGAGGGCGGCACCATGCTCCATCTGGAATGGACCGAAAGCAATGGTCCTCCCGTCACGCCTCCGACCCGCCGCGGCTTCGGCACGACCTTGCTTGATCGCGTGCTGACCGGACAACTCGGCGGCACCGTGAATGTGAGCTATCCGCCGGAGGGGGCACGCGTGCGCATCCAGGCGGTGGTCTCGCCGGCCTGACATGGAGGGCAGGCCAGAACTACTGGTTCGACTGCAACTGCTTCGAGTTGCCGCGGTTTGAATCGCAGCGGCACCGTGGCGCCGTTCCATTGGATCGTAGCGGACGAAGCCGTTCTGGATCTCGGCCGCCAGCGTATCCAGCACCGGTTGCGGACCTTGCCGCGGCGCACGACAGAGGCGAGGCCGGCCCCTCTTGTGCGGCCGCCATGGAACCGCATCCCTCCCCGCGCCTTCTCTGACCGTGCCGCAGGCAGATGAGGGACATGTGCATGAGAGAAATCGGTCGGGTTGCGGAAGTCTGGCGATATCCGGTGAGTTCAGTCGGCGGCGAGGCGCTTGCCGAGATCGCGGTCTCGCCGCAGGGCGTCGCCGGTGACCGGCGGTTCGGGCTCTTCGACCGCGCGACCGGCCTTGCGGCGGCACCGGAGAAGGAGCCGCGCTGGCGGCCGGCGCTCTTTCTGGACGGCGCCGGTGGCGACGCGGCCATGCCGCAGATCCGCTTTCCCGACGGCGCGGCCCTCTGGCTCGACGATTCCGCGCTTGAGGAACGGCTGACGGCGCATTTCGGCTTCTATGCCGGCGTCGGCGTCTATGACGGCGTTCTGGAGGGTGGCGACCTGCGCTTTCCGGTCATTTCCAACCGCTACACCACGGCCCCCCTGCACCTGGTGACGGCGGCCTCGCTTGACCATCTCGCCGGTATCGGCGCCGCCGGCGCCCTCGACCGCCGGCGATTCCGGCCCTCGGTGCTGATCGAGACCGTCGATGGCGAGGGTTTTGTCGAGAACGACTGGATCGGCCGGACGCTGCGCATCGGCGAGGCAGAGATTGCCGTGACCGAGCCGACGCGCCGCTGCGGCATGACGCTGCTTGCCCAGCCCGGCGTGGCCGAGGATCCGAACGTGCTGCGCACCATCATGCGCCACAACGGCCGCAACTTCGGCGCCTATGGCACGCCTTCGGCCGAGAGCCGGATCGCCGTCGGCGACCCGGTCTATGCGGAGAGCTGAAACAGCGGCACGCGGCCTTCGGTATCGACGTCGGACAGGATCGCCGCCGAGACCGTCTCGCCGATCTCGCAGGCGCTGGTAATGCCCTGCACGAAGGGCTGCTTGTGCAGGAGGAAGGAGATCGCCGCGCAATAGAGGCGGTCGCAGAGCGGCGCCGAGAGCTTCGGCCGGTAGAGATCGTCGATGTCGATGCCGCCGGTGCGCACCATTTCCACCGAACCGTCTTCCGCCATCAACGCCCCGGCCTTGGGCGTCGCCGACCGGCGCACGCCGCCCTGCGCCACCAGCGTCGGGAACGGCAGGTCGGTCGCCGACAGCGTCTCCTGGCCGGTCGCGTCGATGAAGGCATCGAAAACATGCCTTTCACCGCCGACGGTGACCGCAACCCCGCGTGCGACCCCTTTCTCGCTGATCTCATAGCCTTCGCCGAGCTTCAGGATGTCGAGCTTGCCGGCGCAGCGCAGCGCCAAAAGCCGGCGGATCGACATCAGCGGCACGGTGGCATAGTCGTCGATGAAGATGCCCTTGAAATAGCGGTGGAAGCGCTTCAGGTCCGTCTCGTCCAGATGGTTGACGACGCGGGCAACCACCTCATGGGTGATGAGGATGGCATAGCGCCAGGGCACCGTATAGCGCCGCTCGCGGTTGTACTGCGTTTCGGCAAGGTTCGTTGCCGCCCAGACGAAGGGATCGCTCTGCGTGCGCTCGGCGTAATAGGCCGGCGCGAAGCTTTCGACATTCAGCTGCGAGAGGCCGATGCGGTCCGCATACTCGGGATCGGCGGCGAGGATCTCCTGACGGAAGAGCTCGAAGACGTCGTTCAGAAGATCGTGGCGGCCGGTGGCAATCAGCGCGTCGACCGCTTCCACGGTGCAGACCTTCGGCGTCTCATAGGGCAGCGGACAGTAGAAATCGGCTTCCGGCAGCAGACCCTTGCGCGACATCATCGTGACGTGGAAACCTTCGGTATCCGGCGCCGGCTGGTACTGGAGGTCGCCGGCGGCATCGAAGCAGAAGGCGCCGCGGGCCGTCGCCACCGTCATCAGCGCGTCGATGGCGCTGAGCGAGGTGCCGAGGATGCCGACCGGCACCGTCCCGATGGCGCCGAGCGCGGTCGCCGGCCAGGGCGACACGAAATAGCCGGGGCGGATTTCGGTGCTCTCCGGCCAGTTGTGGCCGGTCGCCATGACGACGTGTTCGTAGACGGCATCGAGATGCGACCCGTCGGCGCGCTCCACCTTGAGGCGGATGTCGTCTGCCTGAAGCGCGATGTCGGTGACCCTATGGCGCTCCAGCACCTCGATCGCATGGCCGTTCCGCGCGCCGATCGCGACGAGCGCCAGGAACTGGTCGCGCATATATTCGCCGAGCACGACGCGGGGATAGAATTCCCGCCCGTCGATGGCTTCCCGGGCGATGGCGAGGCGGGCAAGATCCAGATCGCTCTGCCGCTCGAGCCACTGCACGAGGGTTTCCGTCAGCGCCGGGAACTCGATGCTCGGGATGTTGGAGAGCATGGCGGGATCATTGATGTCGGGGTGATAGGGCGTGCCCTTGCCGGGCTCCCCCTCCGCCTCGAAAATGGTGATGGACAGGGGTGTTGTGGATGCGACGAGACCCTTCAGGGTATACAAACCCGTCGGGCCGCAGCCGATCACCGCAATTCTGGGAAGCATTGCAATCTCTACCTGGCCACGAGGGGATCGCGCCTTCTGGAAGCGCACAATGTACAAAGGGGCCGGTTGTTCCACAACGGTGTGCGGTGAGGCGCCAGCATGTTGATGGTACCGACGGTTTTGGGCGGGAGGGGTGGTTTGCAACAGGAGGGGACGTTGGGTTCAGGTGACGCACTGTCCGATTAGGGGCCGCACGCGGACTGTCCGATTTTCGTGGTCGGGGATGAAATGGCTGCCATAGAGCGTGGCCGACCACCATGACCGCTTCCGACCGCATCACTGACATGGCACTCTGATCTCACAGACCAGGAAGCAGCCGTAGCCGGCGGTTTAAGGTCAGGTCCGTTGTCTTTGCTCCCTCCTTATGCGATAGCCTTGGCAGCAGTGGAGATCAATGCAATGGAGCCAGGCATGAGGCTTGCCGACAGGCCGCTGACCGATGGAGATCGGCCCTTCGAGGAAATCGATATTCCGCTGGAGCGGGACCTGTTCCTGCGCTCGCTGCTACGCGAACTGGCGGGAACGCTCGAGGATGTTGTCGGTATCGACGAGGCCGCTGGTTACATCAGCATCGTGGGCGGCGCCATCGGCGACCAGATTAACCAGACCTATCGCCAGTCTCTGGGCGTGAAGAACCTAACGAGAGACCAAGTCGCTGCCGTGCTCGTCGATCTAAAGCGCCGCATCCAAGGTGAATTTTACATCATCGAGGAACGCGAGGACAGCATCGTGTTGGGCAATAACGCCTGTCCGTTTGGCAGGTTGGTGGAGGGTCGGCCTTCGCTGTGCATGATGACCTCCAACGTATTCGGCTCGATAACTGCCGAAAATCTCGGCTATGCCCGCGTCGAGATTCAGGAAGCGATCGCTCTCGGTCATCCGGACTGCCGCGTCGTTGTGCATCTGAAGCCCACGGACGCACCCGATCCGCATGCGCGGGAATATTTCAAGAAAGCTGAGTAATGGGGCAAGATCTGGCGGACGCGGTGCTCGACGCATTGGATGAGCCGGTATTCCTGGTCGATCCCAATGGAGGAATTGCATTCTCCAATCGAGCTGCGGGAAACCTCCTCGGCTCCGCTCGTCGAGGTGGAACCCTTCTGGATCTTGTCGAGCAGCCTCACGAAGCGCTGATCCACTTCCTGCGGCGCTGCTCCGGAACCACGCAAACCCTTCCCGGTGCTGCGACGCTTCGTGATGTCAGCGGGGAATTAACCAGATTTCGCCTGCGCGGTGCCAGAACCCGTGCGAAAGGCGCTCCCTACATCTTCGTCCGCTGCCTCCATTCGCAGCGGGACCAGTTTCCCGTCTTGGCCGCGAAAATCCGGGAGCTCAACGCCGAAATCCATCAACGGCGCCGAATTCAGGCTACGCTGGAAGAATCTCTGCGCAACAACGAGGTTCTGCTTCGCGAACTGCATCATCGGGTGAAGAACAACCTGCAGATGCTCATCGGCCTCATGGCCGCAGCGCAGCGGGAAACGAGCAGCGACGAGGCGCGCTCCATCCTGGAGGAGGTCGTTCAGCGCATCACGGCGATCGGCTCGTTCCAGCGCTTGATGCACGAGTCACAGGAGATTAGGACTATATCTTCTGCACCTTTCGTCCAGGCAATCTGCGATGCAACCGCCACAACCATAGGCGACAGGCTGCGCATAGAGGTGCGTGCCGACGATGGTGAGTTGTCCCACGAGGTCGGCATGCCTTTGGCGCTCATCCTGAACGAGCTTCTGACGAACGCTGCGAAACATGCCGGAGGCAGGATCGGCGGCAGCGTGAGGGTGGGTCTTTTCAGTGACGACCAGGGCTGGGAACTCGTGGTTCACGACAACGGTCCTGGCCTGCCTCCAGATCCTAGGAATCGTCGCTCCTCTGGCTTGGGTCTTGTAAAAGGCCTATGTCGACAGTTGGGAGCCTCACTGAAGCTGGAGAATGCCAATGGCGCGCGCTTCGTCATTCGGTTTGGTAGGCAGGAACAGACATGATTCACTCAGAAGTCCTCGCCACCACTCCCGTCGACCCCAGGCCGGTGCGGGCGCTCGCACAAACCGATGACAAAGGCTCTTCCGACACGGCGGGATCTGGAAAGCTCACCGTTATGGTCGTTGAGGATGAGTGGATTGTCTCCATGGAGATCGAAGCGGCTCTTGAAGAGGGCGGCTACGACTGTGTCGGCGTTGCTTCCACCGCACGCGAAGCCCTGGCCCTGGCCGGTTCTGCCCGCCCTGACCTGGTCTTGATGGATATCCGACTGAAGGGCAACGACGACGGGGTCGAGGTTGCCAAGGAACTGCGCAACCGCTTTGGCCTGCGTTGCTTGTTCATCTCCGCCCATGCCGATGGGGCCACGAAGGAAAGAGCTGCTGGCGCCGACCCGCTTGGCTGGCTGCCGAAGCCATTCTCCGCCCCCCAACTGCTTCAGATGCTTGCTGCTGTGAACTCCGAGCTCGGGCAAAAATAAGCGGCGGGTCAGGTTCGGTCAGCCTACTGTCTGGAGCCACCCTCTGCCACATCCTGTCTGAACAGGCGAACGACAGCTTCCAGGAAATTCAACAGCAGCCCAAATGACCGACATGGGGGCGCGAAGGTGACTTGAGGCGTCCGGGTCGCAATGTCCGCTTCGGACTGGCCGTCATGCCCCAGAAGCGCTAGATCCTTCCCCTCCCTTCCCTCATTTTCCCCGGCGCATGATCAAGAGCTACATCGACTTCTCCCGCCGCAATTGGTCGCTGCTCATCTTCGGCGGCCTGCTGATGGCCCTGTCGAGCTTCGGGCAGACCTATTTCGTGGCCATGTCCGGCGCCCATTTTCGCGGCGCCTTCGGGCTCAGCGACGGCGAGCTGGGGGCGGCCTATGCGGCCGGCACCTTCGTCAGCGCGCTGACGCTGACCTGGGCCGGCCGGCTGATCGACTATACCACCGTGCGGCGGTTCACCTGGACGGTGGCGCTGCTGCTGGCCTTTGCCTGCGTGCTCGTCGCCATCAGCCCGGGTGCCGTCTTCCTTGCCGTCGCCTTCTACTTCCTGCGGCTCGGCGGCCAGGGGCTGATGACCCACACGGCGCTGACGGCGACCGCCCGCGCCTTTCCGAGCGATGCCGGCAAGGCGCTGGGGCTGATCGCGCTCGGCCTGTCCTTGGCGCAAGGCGTGCTGCCCTTTGCCACCGTCTTCGTCATGGACGCCTGGGGATGGCGAACGGGGTGGCTGATCAATGCGGCGGTGGTGCTGATCGGGGTGACGTTTGCGCTGCGCTTCCTGCCGGTGGCCGGCGACGAGCCGCTGCGCAGCCGGCGCGAGACGAAGGCGGATGCGGGGCCGCCTGCGACGCCGCTCTGGCGCGACATGCGCCTGCTCCTGACGCTTCCCGCCGTTCTCGCCACGCCCTTCATCGTCACCGGCTTCTTCTTCCACCAGGCGCGGCTTGCCGAGCAGAAGGGCTGGGACATCGCCACCGTCGCCGGCAGCCTTGGGGCATTTGCCATCGTGCAGGCGATGTCGCTGGTGCTGATCGGTCCGGTGATCGACCGCTTCGGCCCGAAGCGGCTCTTGCCCTTCTTCCTGCTGCCGCAGGCGGGCGCCATGCTGCTGCTCGGCTATGTCTCGACGCCGCTGATAGCGCCCGTCTACATGCTGCTGATGGCCGTCTCGGCGGCCTTCGGATCGACGCTGGCGACGGCGCTCTGGGTGGACCTCTTCGGGGCGCGGGAACTGGCGCGGGTCCGCTCCGCCGTCGAGGCCGGCGCGGTGCTGGCGAGCGGCGCCTCCCCCATCGCCATGGGCCTCCTCATCGACGCCGGCGTTCCCTTGAGCCTCCAGGCGCTCGGCTGCTGCGCCTTCAGCCTGGCCGCCTCGGCGCTCACCCTGCCGGTCATGCTACGCAAGGGCGGACGGTCGGCGTAAGGGCGGCATAGGTCAGATTCCGCCCCCTGATCGAGGGGGCTTACGACGGGAGCGGCCGTCGTATCTAGTGCAGGTCGATCCTGCGCTCGAGGAGATTCGGATGTCCGTTTCAGATGCCGTCTATCGTCCCTTCGAGACGCTGATCCGGCCGCTCGACATTCCCTATTCGCCGCTGCCGACGAGCGGGCCGTTTGCGGTGCTCCTGCATTTCGTGCGGATCTTCCGGTGGGTGCTGCTGACGGTGGCGCTCTCCAGCGTCATCGTCGAGATCGTCAACCTCTTCCTGCTCTGGGGCATCTCGGTGATCGTCGACGGCATCGCCGCCGAGGGGGCGCGCGCCTTCCTGCAGCAGGACTGGCCCTTCCTTGCGCTGCTCGTGGCGCTTGCCTTCCCCATCACCCCGCTCCTGATCTTCGTCAACAACACGCTGGCCTCGCAGTCGCTCGTCGTCTGCATGCCGGCGGCGATCCAGTGGCAGGGGCACAAGGCGGTCGAGCGTCAGGACCTTGCCTTCTTCCATGACCTGTTTGCCGGCCAGGTGGCGTCGCGGCTGTCGCAGGTAGCCTCTGCGGTGCAGCAGCAGGTGGTCGTCGCCTTCCAGACGGTGCCCTTTTTCGCCGTCCAGTTCGTCGGCTCGCTGGTGCTGCTGGGGGCGCTTGCCTGGCCGCTGGCGGTGCCCGTCCTGCTGTGGATCGTGGCGAACGCCTTCGTTGCTGTACGGGCGGTGCCGCAGTTTTCCGAACGGGGCCGAAAGTCGGCCAAGCAGCGCAGCCTGGTGGTCGGGGCGATGACCGATCTCTACAGCAACATCCAGACGGTGAAGCTGTTTGCCGCGGAAGACAGCGAAGCCGGATCGCTGCGCGGCATCCTCGGCAAGACCATCGACACGCAGCAATGGGAGCGGCGCATCTACCTGACGACGGACATCGCGGTGATCACGCTCAACGTGCTGCTCTGGCTCGGCGTCTTCTGGATCGGCTTCTGGGGGCTGATCGACGGCTTCGTCACCACCGGCCAGTTCGTCACCTCGCTCTACATCGCCCAGCGGCTGCAGACCAATGCCCGCGGCTTCCTGCAGATCTGCCACCAGATCTTCCAGGCGGTCGGCACCATCAAGGACGCCATGCCGGTGATGACGACGCCGCCGACGGTGACCGACCGGGCGGATGCAAAACCGCTGGCGGTGACGGCCGGTGCCGTGCAGTTCGACAAGCTGCACTTTGCCTACCGCAAGGACCGGGGCGTGATCGATGACCTCTCGCTGGAGATCCGCCCGGGCGAGAAGGTTGGGCTCGTCGGCATTTCCGGCGCCGGCAAGTCGACCCTCGTCAGCCTGCTCTTGCGATTCTACGACCTCGACGGCGGCGCCATCCGGATCGACGGACAGGATATCCGTGACGTGACGCAGGCGAGCCTGCGCGAGCAGATCGGCGTCATCACCCAGGACGTGGCGCTGCTGCACCGCTCGGTGGGCGACAACATCCGCTATGGCCGTCCGGACGCCTCTCGCGAAGAGATCGAACGGGCCGCGGCGCTGGCGCAGGCGGATGGTTTCATCGCGGACCTCAAGGACAACGAAGGCCGCAGCGGCTACGACGCCTTCGTGGGCGACCGCGGCATCAAGCTGTCCGGCGGCCAGCGGCAAAGGGTGGCGATTGCAAGGGCGCTGCTCAAGGACGCCCCGATCCTGGTGCTCGACGAGGCGACCTCCGCGCTCGACAGCGAATCGGAGGCCGCCGTGCAGCAGAACCTCTCGCGGCTGATGGCCGGCAAGACCGTCATCGCCATCGCCCACCGGCTGTCGACGATCGCGGAGATGGACCGGATCGTGGTCATCGAGAAAGGCCGGATCCTGGAAGAGGGCAAACCGGAGGAACTGCTGGCACGGGACGGCCTCTACGCTAGGCTCTGGAAACGCCAGACCGGCGGCTATATCGCCGACGCGATCGAGGAGGCGTGATCCCGGGCCTTGGAAACCGCCTCCGAGCTGACCCGCCTCCTATGCTGCACCCCTGGAACTTCGCCTGTCGCGCCCGGTTCGGATCGTCCGACACGACGCCGCGGTGGCGGTCGGGTGCGATGGGGAGACGGATCATGCGGGCTGCGCCTCAATCAGCCGGCGTCACCGACGGGTTTTCGACCTCGCTGCGGTGGGCGGGCTATGCACTCGGGTTTGCGCTCGGCGGCTTCTTCGACGGCATCCTGCTGCACCAGGTGCTGCAGTGGCATCATCTCCTGAGCGGCATCGACGCGGCGCGGCAGGACATCCGCTTCCTGATCCTGACCGACGGGCTCTTCCACGTGCTGATGTATGCGATCGCCGCCGCGGGGCTCTGGCTGCTGTGGCGGGCGCGGGCCGCGTTTGCCGTGGCCGGCGCCGACCGGCTTCTCTTTGCCAACGCGCTGATCGGCTTCGGCGTCTGGCACATTCTCGACAGCCTTCTGTCGCACTGGATCCTCGGCATCCACCGGATTCGGATGGATGTCGACAACCCGCTGTTCTGGGACCTGCTCTGGTTTTTCGTCTTCGGCGTGCTCCCCGCCCTGATCGGGCTTGCCCTGCGCCGGAACCGGCACGGCGGCGGCAGTGGGAGGCGGTCGCCGGTGGCGCTGGTTCTCGCCGTCTGCCTGGCCGGGCCGCTGGCCGCCCTTCCGGCACCGGCCGACGGGCCTGTCATGGTGGTCTTCCGGCCCGGCGTGACGCCGGCGCAGGCGCTGGCGGGTCTGGCGGCGGTCAAGGGGCGGCTTGTCTGGTCGGACGCCTCCGACACGGTCTGGGCCGTGGACGTCTCCGGCGGCGGAGACCCGAGCCGGTTCTACCGGCACGGCGCGCTTCTCGTCGGCAATTCCATCGTGCCGGCCGGATGCTTCAACTGGACGAAAGTCTGAGCCGCAAGCGCCGAAGATTCCGTCCGATCGGCCGCACATCGCTGCGAGGGCGCTTTTCATCCGGGCTCCGGTCTGGCATTGCATCTGGCAAGGTCTCAACCGCCCTGCCGCAGATCGGGCCGACCCGTCAGGAGCCGCCATGTCCAACAATGTCGTCGACTTCAAGCGCCCGCCGCAGCCGAAGGCGCCGAAACCGCCCCGCAAGCCCAATCCGGGGCTGCGCAAGCTCCTGACGGTGCTGGCGGTGGTGGCCTTCTTCGTGCTGACCTGGGCCTATTTCCAGTACGTCGGCGGCTGACGAGCGCGGTCGGGCGCCCGCCTAGTCCTCCGGCAGGCCGTAGGCGATGATCGTATCGCTGATCGGCGTTTCCATGAAGTGGTGGCCGCCGGGATAGATGATCACGAACTGGCGGCCATTGACCTCCACGACCAGCGGGTTGGCCTGGCCGCCGCCGGGAAGCACGTCGCTCCACAGCGTTTCGCCGGTTTCCACATCGATCGCCCGGATCAGGTCGTCGGTGGTGGCCGCGATGAAGATCAGCCCGCCTGCGGTGACCGCCGGTCCGCCGTTGTTGGGCGTGCCGATGGTGACGGGCAGCATGGAGGGGATGCCGAACGGGCCGTTGCGGCGCGCCGAGCCGAAGGGGTGATCCCAGACCGTGTCGCCGGTGGCGAGGTCGATCGCCCGGATCCCGCCGTAGGGCGGCTCCTTGCACAGAAGCCCGGTGTATTTCACCCGCCAGCCGGCATTGACGTCGATCGCGTAAGGCGCGCCGATCTGCGGGCCCGCCTCTCCGAGCGGGGTTTCGCCTTCGGCCGGCGGCTCGTAGATGGCCCTCAGCCCCGCCTCATCCGCCTCTTCCCGCGGCACCAGCCGGTTGTGGTTCGGCATGTTGTTGTAGTTGGCGATCAGCAGGCCGCGTTCGGGATCGACCGCGACCGAACCCCAGTCGTTGCCGCCGTTATAGCCCGGGTACTGGATCCAGTGCTGGTCCGATGTCGGCGGGGTGTAGATGCCGTCGTAATGGGAGCGGCGGAACTGGATGCGGCACCAGAGCTGGTCGATCGGGGACATGCCCCACATGTCCTCCTCCTCCAGGCGCGGGAAGGCGAGCGTGTGATAGGTCGAGAAGGGCTGCGTCGGCGAAAGATACTCCGGCTCGACCCCGCCCTGGGGCACGGGCCGCTCCTCGACCGGAAACAGGGATTCGCCCGTCTCGCGGTTGAGGATGTAGATGTCGCCCTGCTTCGACGCGAGGATGACGGCCGGCACGGTGCCATTGTCGGTCGGGAAGTCGACCAGCGTCGGCTGGCTGCCGAGGTCGTAGTCCCAGACGTCGCGGTGGACGGTCTGGAAATGCCAGGCGGGCTGGCCGGTCGTGACGTCCAGTGCCACGAGCGCCGTGGAGTATTCGTTCTCCTGCTCGCTGCGGTTGGAGCCGTAATAATCGACGGCGGAGTTCCCCATCGGCAGGAAGACGTAGCCCGTCTCCTCGTCGCCTGCGGCAATCGTCCACATGTTCGGCGTGCCGCGGGTATAGACCTCCTCCGGCCCGGCCTGGCTGGTGTCTCCCGGACGGCCCATGTCCCAGGCCCATTCGAATTCGCCGGTCACGGCATCGAAGCCGCGGATCACGCCGGAGGGTGAATCTTCCGCATTGCCGTCGGTGACCTGGGCGCCGACGACGGCCACGCCGCGCACGATGACGGGCGGCGAAGACATGGCGTACCAGCCGGGAACCGTCCGGCCCAGTCCGCGCTCCAGATAGACCATGCCGTTGTCGCCGAAATCGATGCACAGGCGGCCGGTTTCGGCGTCGATGGCGATCAGGCGCGCGTCCAGCGTGCCCCAGATGATGCGCGTCGCGCAGGGGTCATAGGGGTCGGCATCGGGGACTTCGAAATAGGCGACGCCGCGGCAGGTCGCACCATAGGGAATGGCATCTTCCGGCACCTGCGGATCGTAGCGCCACTCCTCCTTGCCGGAGCCGGCATCGATCGAGATGATCTTGCCCATGGGCGTGCAGGCGAAAAGCTTCGCGCCGATCTTCAAAGGCGTGTTCTCCGGCGAGTACTTGCCTTCCGCGTCGGCGTCCGGCAGGTCGCCCGTCTGGAATTCCCAGATGCGCTGCAGCTGGTCGACGTTCTCCGGCGTGATCTGGGTCAGCGGGGAATATTTCGTGCCGTGCAGGTCGCCGCCCCAGACGGGCCAGTCGGCGCCGGTCTCGCGCATGGCGAGCGCCGGCCGATCCTCTTGCGCTGACTGTCCTTCGGGGGCTGGATCGCGGGGAACCTCGGGATTGATGACGACGTCGCTTTCCGTATCGAGCGCCGGCTCGGTGCCCGGGCTCTGATCGGCCAGTGGCTCGGCGGCAAGTATCCCGGCTCCCGGGTCAGGCTGTTCGCCCGGCTGCGCCGGCGCCGGCGGAGCGTTCCCTGCCCCCTCTTCCGTATCGACCTGCGCCAGGACGGCCGGCGGCTCGATCCAGGGGGCGGCCGTCACTCCAATACCAAGCGCCGCGAGGACAGCCATCGCCGTGGCCATGCCGCGCTTGCGGACCGGAGCTGAATCACGTCTGCGCAGAGCGGGAACGGCGAGCAGCACGAGCACGAGAATGACGGTCGGCGCGACCAGCCTCGGCACCAGCGGCCAGCCCTGGAGCCCGACTTCCCAGAGGGCCCAGACGAGGGTGAACAGATACGTCACACCATAGACGAGGGCACCGGAGATGCTGCCCTTTAATATCAGCACACCGGAGATCACCAGACCGATCCCGGCGATGGCGTAGTACCAGGAACCGCCCAGCGCGATCAGCCAGAGGCCCCCACCGCCGATCACGAGGCCGAGCAGGACGAGCAAACCGCCCAGCAGTATCGAATACCAGCGGCTGATCGGATGGGAGGTATGATGTGCGGAACGGTCGGTCATGGTCGGCTTCCCCTCGGTTTTCGCCTTGGTTCAGCTTCAGGCAACAGGGGAGATGGGCGAATGTTCCCGACGCCGCACCAAAAAAAGCCACCTTTTCGCCGGGACTTTTCCGGATGCACGCCGGATCTGCCGCAGCGAGGGGGCTAGCGCGAGATCAGCGGTGGTCGGCACCGGTGAAAGCGATGCAGGCGAAGCGACCTAGGCCGCCAACGGCACCCGCAGTTCCAGGCAGGTCAGATCCAGCCAGCGCCCGAATTTTTCGCCGACCTCGGTGAAGGTGCCGACGTTGCGGAAGCCGAGGCTTTCGTGCAGGCGGATGGAGGCGGCATTGCCGGCCTCGACGCAGGCGATCATCACATGGATGCCGCGCTTTCCGGCATTGGCGACCAGCGCCGTCATCAGCTGGCGGCCGAGGCCTGCGCCGCGGTGGTCGTGGTGGATGTAGACGGAGTGCTCGGCGGTGTGGCGAAAGCCTTCGAAGGCACGCCAGTCGCCATAGGAGGCATAGCCGGCAACCTGCCCGTCCACATCCGCCACCAGCACCGGAAAGCCCCTCGCCAGACGAAGCCGGTACCATTCCTCACGGTTTGCCAGATCGACCTGAGTCTCGTTCCAGATGGCGGTCGTGTTGGCGACGGCATCGTTGTAGATGGCGGTGATCGCGGGAAGATCGGCTTCGGTCGCGTCGCGGATGATCGGGGCAGACGTCATGGCTTGTCCATTATGTTTGATTTTCGTCCACCATAGCAGACGAACGAAAACGATGTCCACCAGCCGGAGCAGGCAGCTCCCGGGCGGATCAGACCATCAATGTGGTTAAAAATTTGCGCCGGAAAGACTGAAGCAGGTAATAACGGCACCATAATGAACGGCGGAGGCGGCGACCACGAAGGCATGCCAGATGGCGTTCTGGAAGCGCAGCCTTTCCCAGACGTGGAAGATCACGCCGAGCGAATAGATGATGCCGCCCGCAAAGATCAGCCAGACGGTGATCTCCGGCAGATACTGCGAGATCGGCGCCGCGACCACCACGCCGCTCCAACCCATGCCGAGATAGAGCAGGATCGTCAGCCGGTCAAATCGGCCGGGGAAGAGGCATTTCAGCGAAATGCCGACGATCGCCGTCAGCCAGATGGCGACGAGCATGAAGAGGATCAGCGGCTCATGGGTGCCGCGCTGCAGGAAGGGCGTATAGGTGGCGGCAATCAGCACGAAGATCGCCGAATGATCGAAGCGGCGCAGGATCCACTTGGTGCGCGAGTGCGGCCAGATGTTGTAGGTGAACGAGATCGACAGGCAGAGCAGCAGGCCGAGCCCATAGATCCAGGCGGCGGCGATTTCGCCGTAGCTTGCCCAGAGCGTCGCATAGAAGATCAGCGCCGTGACGCCGATCAGCGCCATGACGATGCCTATCCCGTGAACGATGCCATCGGCAACGATCTCGTGAAAGTCGTAGGATCTTCCAAACCGGACCAGGTCAGACATGCACTTCCTCTTCGCGCTAGCCCCTGAAAATGATCAGGGGAGCGCTCCGAGGCAAGGTCTTTTGCTGCGCAAAAGCTCACATTCTGTTTAGGTCGGTCACAATGCCGCAGCGCAGGTCTTGCAGAAGGGCGTGTGCGGCACGACGTCGAGCCGTTCCTCAGAGATCGGGTTCCCGCAGCGGACGCAGGTCCCGAAGGTGCCGGCCTCGACCCGCGCCAGCGCCGCCTCGATCGCCGCAAGCTCCCTCTGGCCGGACTCGCCGAGCTCCTCCAGGACTTCGTCGTTGTTGCGCTCCACGGCACGGTCATCGTCATCGGGGTTGCGCGGCGCCTCGAAATCCGCCTCGATCTTCTGCAGGCGGGACTGCAGCTCCTGCTGGCGCCTGGCAAGGATGATCCTGTATTTCTCGACGTCCATGGACGGTATTCCTTTCATGGTCATAAATCTGTTCAGCGGTCGACGAGAACAGAGCACTGGGCGTGGCGCACGATGCGATCGGCGGTTGCGCCGAGGAAGTAGTTGGAGAAGTCCGGGCGGTGCGAGGCGAGGATGATCAGATCGGCCTTGCGCTGATCCGCGGCCGCGAGGATTTCCCGCGCCGGGGCGCCCTGGCGCACCTCGATATCGGCCTGCACATCGTGGTGGGTGCGCAGGAGCGAAAGGTGGCTCTCCGCCTCGTTGCGGGCGTCGAGCGAAATATCCGCCGGCACCTCGGCCAGCACATAGCCCGGCAGATCCTCAACGACGGCGAGCAGCACGATCCTGCCGCCCTCCTGGAGAAGCTTCTTCGCGCGCGGAATGATGCGCTCCGCCTTCTCCGGTGCCGTGACGTCAATCGCCACGATGATATTCCTGTACATGCTGCTTCCTCACGGATGAGGCGTCTTTCGATAGGGCCACTCTCCGTCTTCCCGCGCTCGCCGCATTGATCGTGATCAAGACTGGCGGCGGTTCCGGCTGGTGTGGCGGCGAGAGCGTCAACGCAGCGTGAACAACCTATCAATGCAATGGCGGCTTCTATGAACGACCGGAACGAGTCAGACTGCTGCCATCGCCCCTCGTGACAGACGCCGGAGACACGACCATGAGCATGCCAGCCGAACTCTTTGCCCTGACGCGGCCTGCCCATGTGGCGCACGTGCAGCTGGTGGTGTCAGACCTCGATCGGGTGTCCGGCTACTACCAGTCGGTGATCGGCCTGCGGGTGATGGACGAGGGCGGAAGCGCGCATGTGCTGGGCGTCGACGGGCGGCCGCTGCTGACGCTTCTCCACCGTCCGGATGCGGCGCGCGCACCGCGGCAGGCGGCGGGACTGTTCCACACCGCCTTCCTGGTTCCCGGACGCACGGAGCTTGCCCATTGGCTTTCGCACGCCGCCGCGACCGGCTTGCGCCTCGACGGCGCCTCCGACCATCTCGTCAGCGAGGCGCTCTACCTCACCGATCCGGAGGGCAACGGCATCGAGATCTACCGCGACCGGCCGCCGGAGGAATGGCCTCACAACGCGGACGGAACGGTGGCGATGGCGACCGAAAGGCTCGACCTGCAGGCACTGCTGGCCGACGCGCCGCAGTCCGCCTGGAACGGCATGGCCGGAGGCACGGCGATCGGCCACATCCACCTGCAGGTGGGCGACGTGCCGCAGGCGGAGGCCTTCTACCGCGATGTCCTGGGGCTCAAGGTCATGGCGCACTATCCCGGCGCCAGCTTCCTGGCCACGGGCGGCTATCACCATCATCTGGCGGCCAACATCTGGAACAGCCGGGGCGCCGGGCCACGGGCGGAGAACATGACCGGGCTTGCCGGCTACACGCTGCATTTCAACGACAGGACGATGCTGGCGACCACGCTAGCAAACCTCGAAGCGCAGCAGATCGCCATCGCGCAGACGGCCGAAGGGCATCGGTTCCTTGACCCCTGGGGGATCGCGATCACGCTTTCGGCATAGGTCGCGGAACCCGGCCTTTCGCTGCGCGTTGACGGCGCGCATCGGGGACCAGAATTCATGGCAGCATCTAGCGCAAACGGCCGGCGGCCAAAACAGGGAGCGGACATCGCCGTCGCCAAATCCGAGGCCGCAGCGATGCCGCGCGAGGACGGCGACATCACCGACTTCTCCCCGCTCGGACGCGATGCGCTGGAGGTGGCGGCAAGCTGGGCGCTGATCGGCATCTTCTGCCTGCTCGGCCTCGCGGTCGTTTCCTACATGAAGCTGGTGCTGATCCCCATCACGCTGGCCATCGTCGTCGGCATCATCCTCGGCATGGCCGCCGAACGGCTGGGCGACATGGGCGTGCCCCGCTTCGGGACGGCGCTGATCCTGTCGTCGGGTGTCGCGCTCGTGGTGCTTCTGATCGTTAACGCACTCGCGGAGCCCGCCGCCTTCTTCATCAACGACGGTCCCGACCTCATCGAGCAGATGATCGACCGGGTGATGCCCTTCCTCGAGCGGCAGGAATGGCTGAACATCAGCCCCGCCACCTTCCAGACCGGGCCGATGTCGATGGAAAAGCTGCTCGAAAACAGCAGCAGCGTGCTCGCCGTCCTGACCGCCAGCCTGACGCCGGCGATCATCCAGGCGATGATCTTCTTTGCCGCGCTGCTGCTCTTCCTCTACGGCCGGGTACGGCTGCGGCGGACGATCATCATGGCCTTCCCGCGCCGCCGCCAGAGGCTGATCGCCATCCGCGTGCTGAACGCCATGGAAGAGGTGCTGGGCTATTACTTCGCCACGGCGAGCCTGCTCTATCTCGCGCTCGGCATCTCGATGACGCTGATTGCCTATGTCGGCGGGCTCGGATCACCGGTGATGTGGGGGATCTTTGCCTTTCTCTCCAGCTTCATCCCCTATCTCGGGATCACGCTGATGACGGCATCCGTGGCGCTCGGCGGCGCGCTGACGCATGAATCGCTCATCCTCGCCCTGGCACCAGCGGCGGTCTTCTTCACCGTCCACCTGATGATGGAAAACCTCGTGTTCCCGGCGATCATGGGACGGCAGTGGGAGATCAACCCCTTCATCGTCTTCATCGCGATCATCTTCTGGACCTGGATGTGGGGTGCCGTCGGCGCGATGCTCGCCCTGCCGCTGTCGCTGATCGCCATGACGATCGTCAACGAGCTGTTCCCCGAGCGCAAGACGGTTCCGCACCTGCCGGGCTGAACGGTCTCAGTCGTAGAGGTAGTAGCGTTCCCACTGGTCGCGCGGCACCTTGTCGCCGACCTTGTACTTGAACGAGTGGACCTTCAGGCCGCGTTCGCCGGTCTCGCACTTGAACTTGAGGCGATACCAGTCGCCCCGGCTGCGGAACACCGCGCCCGGCGCCTGCACCAAATTTCCCTTCTCCACCGGATCGGCGAAGGTATAGGCGATCACCTTGTCGGGCCTGTAGCCCTGCTGCTCCCTGGCGATGCGCGCCATGGCCTCCATGTCGCAGCGCTGCTCGCGCCGCTCCGCAATGTCGAGCGCCTTCAGCTGCCGCAGGACGCTGCTATCAAGTGCCTGCGCAGGAAAGGCGGCCGCAAGTGCCAGAGCGGCCAGGGCGAGGATTTTCTTGTTCTTCATTTTCCGCCTCATCCAATGGGATTCGAACGGCCGGAACCTAGGAGATGGCGACACGATTGACCACCTACCAGAGCGGGAAATAGTCTCGCCTGAAAGCGGTTTGCATTTAAGTTTAGTCCAAACGCTGGAGGGACTGAAGAGATGATCGAGAACCTAATCCTCTTTCTGACGCCGATTGTCGGCGTATCCTGCGTGGCCGCTTTCGTCCTGTGGCAGAACGAGCGGGAGACCGCTTCCCACAAGGGGCGCAACAAGAAGAAATAGGCGGCTCGTTCCACGCTTGCTTACTGGCGCTCGCCTCCGTTCGAAACAGAAGGAAAGCAGCATGATCTCCATCAATGGCCTTTCTGCGGGATGAGCAAGCGGTTGGAAGCCATGCGCGCCAACCCGCGTGCTGACTGGCGTATCGCCGACATCGACGCGGTCTGCGGTGAATTCGGCATTTCTTGCACGCCACCGAGGGGCGGCAGCTCGCACTACAAAGTCAGCCATCCGTACATGCGCGAAATCCTGACCGTCCCTTCCAAACGCCCCATCAAGGCAGTATATATTCGCAAGCTGGTGCAATTCATCGATGCCGTGAGGTCATTGTGACACATCCATTGCGATATCCCGTTGTCATCTCACCACTGACCGCCGAAGATGGCGGTGGCTTCCTGGCAACTGTCCCGGACCTTCCCGGCTGCATGAGCGACGGCGAGAACCCACAAGAGGCGATCTCCAACATCCAGGACGCGATCGAAAGCTGGATGGAGGCTGCCCGCGAAGATAAACGGGCCATTCCGCCCCCATCGCTCAACCTTCAGGTTGGCTGACCCTCACCGCCGCCTTGCCTCCGCGACCGGCGACCCCTATCTCTGGCACTCCTCCCCGTCCAACCCGGAGTGCTTCCTTGGCCGTCGACCGCAAGCCCGTCTTTCACGATCTCCCCGCCGCCCCCGTCGCTCAGAAAAAGCCCGTTTCCGATACCCGCCACGGGCTGACCCGCAGCGACGACTACGCCTGGATGCGGGCGGAGAACTGGCAGGCGATGTTCAAGGATCCGACGCTGCTCGATCCGGAGCTGCGCCGGCATCTGGAGGCGGAGAACGCCTACATGGACGCGGCCATGGCCGACACCAAGGCGCTGCAGAAGACGCTGTTTGCCGAGATGAAGGGCCGCATCAAGGAAGACGACAGCTCCGTGCCGATGAAGGACGGACCCTTCGCCTACGGCACCTCCTTCGTCACCGGCGGCGAGCAGCCGCGCTATTTCCGCATTCCGCACGACGCCGACCCGAAGGACGAGGCAAACCGCAGGCTGCTGCTCGACGGCGACAAGGAAGCTGAGGGCAAGGACTATTTCAGGCTTGCCGGCCTCGACCATTCGACCGACCACAGCCACGGCATCTGGGGTTATGACGACAAGGGATCGGAATATTTCACGCTGCGCATCCGCGATCTTTCGACCGGCGAGGACCTGGCCGACGTGATCGAGAACACCGGCGGCGGCGGTGTCTGGGCGCCGGACGGCAAGAGCTTCTTCTACACGCTGCAGGACGAGAACCACCGGCCGTCGAAAGTCTTCCACCACATCGTCGGGGAGCCGCAGTCGGCCGACCGGCTGGTGTTCGAGGAAACGGATCCGGGCTTCTTCATGGGCGTCGGCGGCTCGCTGCTCGACGATTTCATCTACATCGACATCCATGACCACGAGACCTCGGAATACCGCCTGCTGTCGACCAAGGACCTGATGGCCGAGCCGATGCTGGTGGCCGAGCGCGAGGAAGGCATCGAGTATTCGATGACCGAGGGCGGCGACGTCTTCTACATCCTCACCAACGACGGCGACGCCAAGGACTTCAAGATCATGGAGGCGCCGGTCAATGCGCCAGGCAAGGAAAACTGGAAAGAGGTCGTTGCGCACGAGCCGGGACGGCTGATCCTCAGCCACATGGCCTATGCCCGCCACCTGATCTGGCTGGAGCGCCGCGACGGGCTGCCGCGCATCGTCATCCGCGACCGCAGGTCCGGCGAGGAGCACTCGATCGCCTTTGCCGAGGAGGCCTATTCGCTGGGGCTGCAGGGCGCCGCGGAATACGAAACGGACGTCATCCGCTTCTCCTATTCGTCGATGACGACGCCAAGCCAGCTCTACGACTACGACATGACCACCCGCGAGCGGACGCTTCTGAAGACGCAGGAGGTGCCGTCCGGGCACAATCCCGACGACTATGTGACCCGCCGGGTGATGGCGCCCTCGCATGACGGGGAGCTCGTGCCGGTCTCGCTGCTCTACCGCAAGGACACGCCGCTCGACGGCTCCGCCCCCTGCCTGCTCTACGGCTACGGCGCCTATGGCATCAGCATCCCGGCGTCCTTCTCGACCACCAACCTGTCGCTCGCCGACCGCGGCTTCGTCTATGCCATCGCCCATGTGCGCGGCGGCAAGGACAAGGGCTTTTCCTGGTACGAGGACGGCAAGATGGAGAAGAAGGAAAATACCTTCAAGGACTTCATCGCCGCCGCTGATCATCTGGTGGAACAGAAGTTCACATCTTACGCGAACATCATCGCCGAGGGCGGCTCCGCCGGCGGAATGCTGATGGGCGCGATCGCCAACATGGCGCCGGAGAAATTCGCCGGCATCATCGCCGCCGTGCCCTTCGTCGACGTGCTCAACACCATGCTCGACGACACCCTGCCGCTGACGCCGCCGGAATGGCCCGAATGGGGCAATCCGCTGGAGTCGGAAGAGGAATACGGCTGGATCGCCGCCTATTCGCCCTATGACAACGTCGGGGAAAAACCCTATCCGCCGATTCTCGCCATCTCCGGCCTCACCGACCCGCGCGTGACCTACTGGGAGCCGACGAAGTGGGTTGCCAAACTGCGCGAGACGGCGCCGGACGCCGGCCCCTATCTGCTCAAGACCAACATGGCCGCCGGCCACGGCGGCAAGTCCGGTCGCTTCCAGCGGCTGGAGGAGGTCGCCTTCGAATATGCCTTCGCCATCAAAGTTGCGGGCAAGGTCGCGGGCAAGATGTAGGCAGTGTTGCTTGCGAATACCGGCAGCCCGGGGTTGCCGACAGCAGGATCAGCATGGGGCTGCCCTAGCCAAAAGACACCCTGCGCTCCACATTGCGCGGAGGTTGTTGAAGAAGGCGCCGGCGCGAAGCCACCGGCGTTGCAACCTTATGATCCGGCAGGGCTGATGGAGGCGAGGCAGGCGTGATTTCGAAGAAGTGGTGGATCCTCGTTCGCTTCCTGCGACGGCTCTGGGTGCGCGCGACGCTGTACTGCGTCGTTGCCATCGTCATCGCGCTGGCCGCGATCTGGGCCGATCCCTACATGCCCTCGGAGCTTCCCCGCCAGGTGGGGGCCAAGGCGGTGGATTCGATCCTCACCATCATCGCCTCCAGCATGCTGGCGGTGACCACCTTCTCGCTGACGACGCTCGTCTCCGCGACTACGGCGGCGGCATCCAACGCCACGCCGCGGGCGACCTCGCTTCTGCTCGAGGACACGACCTCGCAGCGGGCGCTGTCAACCTTCCTCGGGAGCTTCCTGTTCTCGCTGGTCGGGCTGATCGCGCTCAACACCGAGCTCTACGGCGAGGGTGGCCGCTTCATCCTGTTCATCGCGACACTCGGGGTCGTGGCTCTGATCGTCATCACGCTGCTGCAGTGGATCGACCACCTGGCAGGTCTGGGCCGCGTGGCGGAAACGATCGCCCGGGTCGAGCGGGTCGCTACGCGCGCCTATGAAGCCCATCGAAAGCGGCCCTATCTGGGAGGGCAACCGTATCGGGATGTGCCCGAGGGGGCGATCGAGATCCATCACAAGCGTCTCGGTTACCTCCAGCACCTGGACGTCCAGGTGCTGTCGGGGATCGCCGAGGAGGCGGGCGCCGATATCTACGTGCAACGCCGACCCGGCAGCCACTGCGATCCCTCCGAGCCGATTGCCTCCGTCGTCCTGCGCGACAGCGGGGATACCTACAAGTCGGAACTGTCGGACCAGATCCGCGCCGCCTTTACCCTCGGCGACCGGCGTTCGTTCGACCAGGATCCGCGATTCGGCTTGATTGCGCTGTCGGAGATCGGCTCGCGCGCCCTGTCTCCCGGCATCAATGATCCGGGCACGGCGATCGACGTGCTGGCGACGCTGGTGCGGGTCATGGCCCCGATCGCGCGCGAGGAAACGCCGGACGATCGCGAAGAGATCAAGTTCGAGCACGTCTTCATTCCTTCGCTCAGCGAGGATGACCTGGTCGATGCCGCCTTCATGCCGATCGCGCGCGATGGAGCCGGTCAGATCGAGGTGGCGATCCGCATGCAGAAGGCGCTGGCGGTGATTGCTGCCACGGCGCAGCCGGATCTGCGCGAGGCCGCGCGGCGGTTTTCCAAGCTCGCCCAGCAGCGGGCCCTGGAGCAGCTCGGCTTCGAGCCTGACCGGCAGCGCCTGATTGCGGATACGCCGTCGCTCTGAGCGAGCGCCATGCCGGATGCTCCTTTCCGCGTCATGCTGCACCGCACAGCCAAGTGCCGCAAATCACCTGCATTTTGATATTGACGAATCTGTCAAGTGACCGATTCGGCCAGACACCCGTGCGCGCAAGCTTCGCGCAAGGTTCGCGCGTTAACCATTTGTTAACGATTTAACCAGGTGTCTTCCCATGAAGATCGACAGCGGCCTCAGCGGCTACCCGTACCCGACACGCTCCCAGACCATCGAGCGCGTGAGCGAAGAGGTCGCTCCCCGCGAGGTCGAACAGCGTCAGCGGTCCGCCTTTGCCATCACCGGAAGCAGCACGCTCCTTTCCAGTTCGCTTGCCAACGCCTTGTGGGTGATCGGCGGCTCGGAAGAGGATGCGGCAACGGACGGCGGACGGACGGCGGCTTCGTCCGCATCCGCAGACATGCCTGCCGACTGGGTCGAAGGAATGTACCTGGAGTTTTCGGAGAATTCATAATCGGCGCCGGCGCGGCCGGTGTCGCCTGCCAATGATCCGCCCGATCGGATCGATTGCCGGGATCAACCTGCAGGAGCATCCGCATGACGACGATCGGTAGCCTTAACCTGCAGTCCTACGCCCTGCCCTACCGGCCGGATGCCGCCTCCCCCTCCTCCGAACAGGCCGTTGCCCCGTCTTCCGCCTCCGGCGCAGCCTTGATCAGCGGCGACGCCGCCGCCAGCAAGCTTTCCGCTGCGCTTTGGGACCTTGCCGTCCTGAAGGACACAAGCGCGCAGGACGAGGAGGTCTGGGTGGGCTCCGATTCGTCCGGCTCCGCCGCGGAACAGGAATTCAGCAAGCTCGCAGACATGGACTTCGGCGAGATGGTGCGGGCCAAATACCTCGAGGATCACGACCTGACGGAAGCCGACCTTCGGAAGATGGCGGTGGAGGAACGGGAGATGATCGAGGCCGAGATCCGGGCCGCCATCCTGAAGGCCATGGGCATCACCGCACCCGAAAAAGCCGAGGCCTCCTGAGCCCGCAGGCTATCGGTCACCTCGGCCCTCATCCATCCCTCACCCAGCCGGCCGTTGCCGTCCCTGCCTCAACTGTGCTCGTGCGCTTCGTGCGCATGACCAGAGCATGCGCCCTTGTTCCCCTTGCGGCCGGTATCGCCGTGGCTGTGGCCGGCATGCGGGTCGAGCGAGACGGTGCCTTCCGACTTCCACTCCTGCCATGACTGGCGCAGGATCTGCACCGAGGACGACAGGAAGAGGCCGGCCATGATGGCCGCGACGGCAAGATCCGGCCAGGCGGTGGCGGTTCCCCAGACGCCGACGGCGGCGATCATGACGATGACGTTGCCGATCGCGTCGTTGCGCGAGCATAGCCAGACGGAGCGGACATTGGCGTCGCCATCCTTGTAGTTCATCAGCAGCACGACGCTGAGGAGGTTGGCGGCGAGCGCCAGGAGGCCGATCAGGCCCATGATCGGGGCTTCCGGAACACCCATGTAGAAGACGCGCCAGATCGTCGAGCCGAAGACCCAGAGGCCCATCAGGAAGAGGCTCACGCCCTTGGCGGCGGCGGCCGTGGTGCGCACCCGGATGGAGGCGCCGATGACGGCGAGCGAGATGCCGTAGGTGACGGCATCGGCGAAGAAATCCAGCGCATCGGCCTGCAGCGCCTGCGAGCGCGCCATCTGCCCCGCCGTCATCTCGACGAGGAACATCAGGCCGTTGATGGCGATGACCGCCCAGAGCCGTCTCTTGTAGTCGGCCGACAATCCTTCGAATGTCGCGTGTTCGTGCCCGCAGCCTGCACTCATGTTCGTCACCTGATCCTTGTTTTTTGTTCGATGACGCCATAGCTAATCCCTCTAGCCACTATAGGTTCAAGAGGAATTTTTCGACATGTATGCGATCGGCGATCTTTCCCGGCGGACCGGCGTCAAGGTGCCGACCATCCGCTACTACGAGCAGATGGGGCTGATCAGCCCGACGCAGCGTTCGGAAGGCAACCAGCGGCGCTACGAGAAGACCGACCTGGAGCGCCTCGCCTTCATCCGCCATGCCCGCGATCTCGGCTTCGACATTCCGGCGATCCGGGAGCTGATTGCGCTGAGCCGCCATCCGGAGGCGCCCTGCGCCGGTGCCGACCGCATCGCTGACGACCATCTTTCGGCGGTCCGGGCCAAGATCGCCAGCCTGCAGAAGCTGGAGCATGAACTGGAACGGATCGTCTCCCACTGCGGCGGTCATTCGGTCGAGGACTGCTATGTGATCCGGGCGCTTTCCGACCACGGCCTGTGCGACCACGAGCACTGATGCCTCTCGCCCTCTACAGGGTACCCGCGTCGAGGCGCACGAGACAGTCTTCCGCCCGGGCGAGGATGGCCTGCTTCTTCATCTCGTCCATGCGCAGCCAGCCGGCGACGATATTGGCCATGCGGTGGTTGCCGCGGAACTTCTCACGGTTGACGGCGATGAAGCGCCAGTAGAGGGAGTTGAAGGGGCAGGCGTTTTCGCCCGTGCTGTCCTTGACGCTATAGGCGCAGCCGCCGCAGAAATTGCTCATCCGGTCAATGTATTTGCCGCTCGCCGCATAGGGCTTGCTCGCCATCAGCCCGCCGTCCGCATAGAGCGCCATGCCCAACGTATTGGGCAGTTCCACCCATTCGTAGGCGTCCGCATAGACGGCGAGATACCATTCGCAGACCTCGTCGACCGAGAGCCCGGCGAGCAACGCGAAATTGCCGGTCACCATCAGCCGCTGGATATGGTGGGAATAGGCATGCTCCAGCGTGTCCTGCACGGCGGAACCCAGACAGCGCATCTTCGTCTCGCCGCCCCAGTAGAGCGCCGGCAGCGGGCGGTGCGCCTCGAGCGCGTTGCGCCCCGCGTAATCGGGCATGAAGCGCCAGTAGATGCCACGCACATATTCGCGCCAGCCGAGGATCTGGCGGATGAAGCCCTCCACGGCATTCAAGGGCGCTGCCCCGTCGTGATAGGCGCGCTCGGCCCGGCGGATGACATCGATGGGCAGAAGCAGGCCGGCGTTCAGATAGGCGGCGATCATCGAGTGGAAGAGATAAGGCTCGCCGGCAACCATGGCGTCCTGGTAATCGCCGAAGGAGGGCAGGATCTCGGTGACGAACTGCTCGAACTCGGCCTCCGCCTGCTCCGCATTCACGGCGAAGTGGAAGGGCCGCAGCTTTCCGACATGGTGGGAGAAGCGCGCCTCTACCAGCTCCAGCACCTCGGAAGTGATGGCGTCATGGCGCCAGGACAGCCGCCGCGGCCCCGCCAGTCCCTTCAGTGGCGGCTTGCGGTTCTCCTTGTCGAAGTTCCATTGCCCGCCTTCGGGATCGGCGCCAGCCATCAGCACGCCGAAGTGACGGCGCATGTCGCGGTAGAAATACTCCATGCGCAACTCGCGGCGGCGATCCGCCCAGCGGCTAAAGCCAGACTGGGTGATCAGGAAACGATCGTCGTCGCGGATCTCGACCGGCACGCCGAGGTGCGCCTGCCAGCCGCGCATCTCCTCCAGCAGCCGGTATTCGCCGGGCTCGGTGACCACGACACCCGTCGCGCCGGTCGCGGCGAGCGCCCGCTCGACCTCGCCGCGCAGCGACTGGCTGTTGTCCGGCGTATCGAGCGTGACGTAACGCACGGAAAAGCCGCGGCCGCGCAGTTCCTCGGCGAAATGGCGCATGGCGGAGAACAGGAAGGCGATCTTCTTCTGGTGGTGGCCGACATAGGTCGCCTCCGCCATGACCTCGGCCATCAGCACCTGAGCCCCCCGTGGCTCGACGTCGCGAAGAGAGGAGATCGAATGGGAAAGCTGGTCGCCGAGGACGAGGTGAAGCAGGGTCATGACGCAGAAACGTCGGGCGTGCCCCTCCAGATCACTTCGTCTTGACAAGCTTTCAAAACCGGCGCATCACATTCTCCATGATCGACGCACGCGCACCCATCTCCTGCACGTATTTTTGGGCCTACCGGTAACGGGCGGCTCGACAGATCACAATGTCAACGAGCCGCCGTCAGGCGGCTTTGTTGTTTCAAGACGGCTCCTCCTGACGGCGACAGAACTCAAGAGGAAGCCAGACATGACCGACGATACCGACATCACCCTTCCCCGCCCGGCCGTGGTCACCATCCGCGCCGCCAAGCCCCATGACCTTCCCGAACTGAACGCGATGATCGCGGCACTCGCCGCCCATCACGGCGACGCGTCCGCCATGACGCCGGAGAAGCTGGAGCGCGACCTCTTCGGGCCTATGCCCTGGATCCAGGCGCTGGTTGCCGACAGCGGCGACGAGTTGATGGGCTACGCGATCCTGGTGCCGCTCTACAGGGCGCAGGAAGGCCGCCGCGGCATGGACCTGCACCATCTCTTCGTGCGCGACGGGCAGCGCGGCAACGGCATCGGCCAGCACCTGATCGCCCGCGCCCGGGAGATTGCCCGCACCGCCGGCTGCGACTATCTTTCGGTCAGCGCCGCAACCGGCAATTTCGCCGCCCACCGGTTCTACGAACAGATGGACTTCCTTCCCCGCCCCGTGACCGGCATGCGCTATACCCAGGCGCTCGCCTGAAGAGGATACCCATGGCCCGCATCGCGATTGCCCTGACACCCGATTTCGCCGACTGGGAATGCGCGCTGCTGATGGCCGTGGCGCGCAGCTATCTTGGCGTGGAGGTTGTCACCGCCTCGCCGGACGGTGGGATTGTCACCTCCATGGGCGGACTGAAGGTGACGCCGGACATCTCTTATGCCGCGCTCGATCCGGCCGGTTTCAACGCTCTCGTCATCCCCGGCGGGCTTTCCTGGGAGAAGGGCGAAGCGCCAGACTTCACCACCCATGTCCACGCCTTCCATGGTGGCGGCAAGGTCGTCGCCGGGATCTGCGCCGCGGCGAGCGCGCTGGCGGCGACGGGCGTGCTGAACGCCGTTGCCCATACCGGAAACTCGCTTGCCTCGCACAGCAAACAGCCGGGCTACAGCGGACAGGCCTTCTACCGCGACCGCCCGCAGGCAGTCTCGCACGACCGGGTGATCACCGCGCCCGGCAGTTCACCCGTGACATTCACCATGGAAATCCTCAAGGCGCTCGGCCTCTGGGGGCCGCAGGCCGAGGCGGAAATCGCCGCCTTCTCCCGCGAGCACCGCTGAGACTGCCGTCCCGCTTCAGTGAAGATGCCCCGTCTTGAGATGCCGTTCTCCGGACGAGCCCCGGATCGGGTGGCCGACGATGCTGGCATCCTCTCCCTGGCAGCAGGCTTCACCGCTGGCAAATTCCAGGGTGGAGTGACCGATGCCGAACTCCTGGCTCGCCAGCGCTTTCAGCCGCGCCTTGACGAGTTCCGTCTGCGCGCCGTGGCTCGCCGCCAGCACGACGTGGGCCTCCATGGCCGTCAGCTGCTCGTCGATCGCAAAGACATGCACATGGTGGATATCGACGACGCCGTCGATGCCCGACAGCCTGTCGATCAGCTGCGGCACGTCGATGCCGGAGGGCGTGCCGAGCATCAGCATGCGGATCGAGCCGCCGATCTCGGCAAACGCCTGCCAGAGGATGTAGAGCGCGATCGCCAGCGTCACGATCGGGTCGACGATCTGCCAGTCGTAGAGAAGGATCAGCGTTCCGGCGACGATGACGCCGACCGAGCCCAACGCATCGGCGACGTTGTGGACGAAGGCGGCCCGGATGTTCATGCTCTCCTTCGACATGGCATAGGTGAGGAAGGCGGTCGCCAGATCGATCACAAGCGCGACGACGGCGACGCCGACCACGATCCAGCCCTCGACCGGCTCCGGCGTGATGAAGCGCATGACCGCCTCGTAGACGAGGTAAAGGCCGATGACGATCAGCGTGGTGTAGTTGATCAGTGCCGCCACCACCTCCGCGCGCACGTAGCCGAAGGTCATCGCGGCATTGGACGGCCTGCGGGCGATGCGCCGGGCATAGGCGGCAATGGCGAGCGAGGCGGCGTCACTGAAATTGTGAAGCGCATCGGCGATCAGCGACAGGCTGCCGGAAAAGATGCCGCCGACGATCTGCGCGAAGGTGAGGCCGACGTTGACGATGATGGCGAGGACCATGCGCCGATCGCCGCCTTCGGCTTCCTGGTGGTGATGATGGTGGTGATGGCTCATGCTCATGCCCTTCCCGCGCCTTCAACCCCGGCCGACAGGCCAGGTTCCGATGCGACACCTGCGCGGGCAGAAGATGGCGGCAACGGCCACGAGAGATTGGACGACAGCTGCCGCCGGCGCAAGCCATCCCGCCGGCCCAGGCCGAACGACCTGCACACCGCCCCACAGTCCCGGTGCGGCATTCGCTGCAGGCGGGCGCATAGGCTGGCTGCCGCGTCTTCGCCGCCGCTAGTGAAACGGCCGCACCTCGACCGGCGCCCGGCAGGCGACGGCGGCCTTGCGACCCCAGGCCAAAGCCTCGTCGAGATCGGCTGTCTCCAGCACCCAGAAGCCGCCCATGTGCTCCCTCGTCTGAAGGTATGGCCCATGCGTGACGCGCACCTCTCCATCGGGCTCGGCCTTGAGCGACATCGCCCGATCTGCCGGCTGCAGGCCACCGACGAAGATCCTCACGCCCGCGGCGACCATCTCGTCGTTGAGCCGGTCGATGTCGCGGGTCATCGCCGCGTCTTCCGTCGCGGCGGGGTCGTAGTCGTCGGGGTGGTGAATGGCGACCAGATATAGCGGCATGGCATCCCCTTTCCTCGCGCTTGAGGCAGGCTTCACTGCCCTGCCCTCAGGCTGAAGACGATCGAGAGCATCGCGATCCGACACGGCTGACCGGGCCTGCCGCCAACCGCTGCGCCTACTGGATAGCCGGCACGGCCTTCAGATAGGCGGCGATCGCCTCCAGATCCTCCTGCGGCAGATGCGAGAGGTTGCGCTGCACCTCGACCATCGAGCCGCCGACGGTGTCGAAGTCGGGCGTAAAGCCGGTCTGGAAATAATTGACGAGATCGGCCTCGCTCCAGGAGCCGACGGCATCGCCGCCCGGCGTGATGTTGGGCACGCGCCCCTCGCCTTCCGGATTGGGACCGCCGGCGAGCCACTGGTCGGCCTGCAGGCCGCCGAGCGCATTGCGGGGCGTATGGCATTCGCCGCAATGGCCGGGACCTTCGACAAGGAACTGGCCGCGCTGCAGCTTGGGATCGGCGGCGGCGAGTTCGACGCGCGGCGCGTCGGAGAAGAACAAGAGCTTCCAGCCACCGAGCGTGATCCGCATGTTGTAGGGGAAGCCGAGGTCGTGCGGCGGCGCCACATTCCCGCTTGCCGGCAGCGTCTTCAGGTAGGCGAAGAGGTCGTTGACGTCTTCCGGCCGCATGCGGGCGTAGGAGGTATAGGGAAACGAGGGGTAGAGGTGCTCGCCCGCGCGACCGACGCCGCGGGTCATGGCATTGCCGAATTCGGCGAGCGTCCAGGCGCCGATGCCGGCCTGCGGATCAGGCGAGATGTTGGGAACATGGAAGGTGCCGAAGGGACTGGTCAGCGCCAGGCCGCCGGAGAGCGTTTTGACCGCCTCGCCGCTTGAGCCGTCCGCCGCATGACAGCCGGCGCAACCGCCGGCCCAGAACAGCGTTTCGCCGCGCGCCAGATCCGGCGCGCCGAGCCCTTCCCAGGTGTCGGCCGAGGCGGGCTGCGGGGCCGTCAGAAACCAGGCCGCCGCCACGCCGATCGCGACCACGGCCGCGCCGGCGCCCAGTACCCTCCCCCACCGCAAAGCCATGTCCGTCTCCAGTCGATCATTGAAAGACCGGCGGCAGGCGAACCGCCGCCGGCGAAACTTCCGTCATTGCCTCAGTCACGGCCTCGGCGGCTTCGAGGCTAGCGCTTCAGGCGATAGGTCTGGTGGCAATCGCCGCAGGTGCCGCCGAGCGTCTTCAGGGCCGCGCCGACGCCGGCCTGGTCGGCGGGCACGGCGGCCAGAAGCGTGTCGGCTTCGGTCGCGAGCTTTTCGGCCTTGGCCTCGAAATCCGCCATGTTTTCCCAGATGGCGGGCGCCGCATCGCTCTCCATGCCGGTCTCGGAGCCTTCCGGGAACTGGTCCGGGAAAGCCTTGGCATTGGTGCTGATCGTCTCCAGCGACGTCTGGACGACGGCTGCATCATAGGGCTTCTCGCCCTTGGCGATGGCGCCGAGTGCGCCCATCGACTGGCCGATGCCCTTCATCAGGTTCTGCCGCACGACCTGCGGCTCTTCCTGGGCGACGGCTGCGGAAAGACAGAGGCAGCCGAGCACGGCTCCGAGAGCGAGAGACTTCAGGCGCATGCAGTGGTTCTCCTTCGTGACAGCGGCCGACCGGCCACCAAAAAGCGCCGCAGCATCGCCTGCCGGGCATCCGGAACAAAGTAACAAAGCGGTGATAACATGTGGAAAATCAAGACGCTATGTCTTGATTCCGTCACATGCGCCAGCTGCCGGTACCTTCCCAAAGCGTGACCAACGAGACGGCCACCAAGAGCGCCCCGGCGCTGCGGCCGATCCAGACGGTGGCGCGGGCGTTGTCGACGATTGCCTGCCGCGCCCTGCCCGCTGCGAGCGCCAGACCGCCGTAGACGGCAAGCTGGGTCACGGCCGTCACTAGCGCCATGACGGCCGCCTGGGGAGCGAGTGGACCGAAGTCGGGGCGCAGGAACTGCGGGTAGATCGCCAGCATGAAAAGGTAAGCCTTGGGGTTCATCAGGCAGGTGATGGCGCCGCGGCGGAAGGCCTGCCAGTGACTTGCCGCATCGGCGGGACCGACACCTTCGATGATGATCGAACTGCGCATCAGGGTCACGCCGATCCAGGCCATGTAGAGCGCGCCGGCGATCAGCAGCGGCGTGAACAGCATAGGCACCAGATGGGCCAACAGGCCGACCCCGACTGCGCCGTAGAGGGAATGAACGGCACCGCCGGCCATGATGCCAGCGGTCGCCGCGAGACCGGAGGAGCGCCCGCGGCTCAGCGAATTGGCCAGCACGAAGATCATGTCCATGCCGGGGACGACGATGATGCCGAACAGAAGGGTAAAGAACAGCCAGAGGTTTTCGCCGTAGGTCATGTCAGTTTCCTGTTCTCGCCGCCTCGCCGCAGAATTCCGGGAGGCTTGTTTTCCTTATGGATCTGCGGCGGTATAGCGAAGTGCTCCTGACAGCGTCATGTCAGGAGCGGTGCGGGAGGAGGCCGAAAACATGCGCAAGGCGTCACGGCTGTTCGAGATCATCCAGATCCTGCGGCTCGCGCGCGCACCGGTCACGGCTGCCGCCATGGCGGCACAGCTGGAGGTAACGGTACGCTCCATCTACCGCGACATCGTCGCGCTGCAGGCGATGCGGGTGCCGATCGAGGGCGGGCGCGGCATCGGCTACATACTGCGGCCCGGATTCACGCTGCCGCCGCTGATGCTGACGGTGGAGGAGACGGAGGCAATCGTGCTGGCGCTGGCCCTTCTGGAACGCACCGGCGACGGGGAGCTGCGGCAGGCGGCCAAGCAGGTGAACCGCAAGATTGCCGCCGCCGTGCCGCCGCCGCTCTCCGCGACATTCTCCGCAAACGCCCTGCATGCCTGGGGCCGTGCTGCACCCGTTCCGGAGGCCGTCGATTTCGCCATGGTGCGGCGGGCGATCCGCGACGAGCAGACGCTGTCGCTCGACTATCGCGATGAGCTGGGCCGATCGACGGAGAGGGTAATCCGGCCGATCGCGCTGATTTACTATTCGCAAACGGCCAATATCGTCGGCTGGTGCGAGTTGCGGCAGGCGTTCCGCAATTTCCGCGCCGATCGGGTGGAGGATTGCGTGCCGGCCGACGGCTTCTTCACCGGCCAGGGCGACGCCCTGCGCAGGCGGTGGGTCGAGGGCTGGCAGACCAATGCCGGCAGAGGCACAGGTCAAAGCCCCGATGACGCCACCTAGATGTCGAAGGGCAGCGCGCGGCTTTCCTCGCGGCCGAAGCCGGTGATTTCCAGGCGGTCGGGGAAGATCTCGGCAATTGCGAAGGTGTTTTCCGTCTCCGTATCCACCATGCCCGTGAAGTTCACGTACCAGGTCGATCCGTGGTGGCCGAGGTTGCCGATGTGGTTGTGGCCGCAGAGATAGGCCAGCACATTGCCGGAGCGGTCGAAGAGATCGACGAGCGCCTGCCAGTCCCAGAGGTTGTGGGCATTGTCCGGATAGAGCGGATAGTGGCCCAGGACCACCACCTTCTCGCCGGCTGCGGCCGCATCCACCAGCACGCCGGAGAGCCAGGCGAACTGCGCCTCGCCGATGCCGCCGTTCCAGGTCTGGGCGTTGAGGGCGCCGGCCGCTTCGAGCGCCGCCAGCCGGGTCTCGGCGCGGGCGCGACGCGGGTCCCCCTCGGGGGCTGCAAACAGGCTCTCCTCGCTGCCGTCGATGACGACGAAGCGCAGGCCGTTGCGGGAAAAATGATGATAGGGCGCGGGCATCGACAGCCGCCGGTGGACCTCCGGCAGCTGCTCGGGCGCGACGAGGAAATCGTGGTTGCCGGGCAGAAGGATGCTTTCGTGCGTAAGACGCTCATAGCGCGCCAGCACCGCGTCGAAATTCTCGTAACCGCGGTCGACGAGATCGCCGAGCGTCACGACGAAGGCGAGATCGTGGGCGTTGAAGACGCCGATCGCCTCGTCGAGCTTGCCGAGGCTCTTCTCGAAGTGACGGTTGAGAGCCGGATTGGGCGGAAGCGGCGCGTATTGAGGGTCGGCAATGACGCCGAAACGAATGAGAGGGGAATCACTGGGCATGCGGAAGGCTCGGTCCGGGGAATTGTCCGGGCTCATAGACCAGCGGAATTTAACAGCCGTGTGACGCCTGGGTGTGCATGGGGGTGCGTGGTGTCTGCACCGCCACCCGGGCATCTGGAAGATCGATCGAATTCATGCTTAGAGGGATCGGGGTTTCAACCGGGGGTTCAACTATATGCGTTACTTGCCATTCATCGGCATGGCGGCCGTCATGGCGGCACTTGCCTCATGCGGCACCATGTCCAAGGAGGAATGCCGCGTAGCCGACTGGGCCGTGGTCGGCGATACGGACGGCGCGGCGGGCTATGATCCGCAGAGCCGCTTTGCCGACCATGTGCGGTCCTGCTCCAAGAGCGGCGCCACGCCCAACCAGACGCAATGGTATCAGGGATACCAGACCGGCATCCGACGCTTCTGCACGCCGCTCGGCGGTGCCGCGCACGGCGAAGCCGGAGGCGCCTATCACAACGTCTGCCCGGCCGAGATGGAGGCGGACTTCGTGCGCGGCTACAGCCTCGGCAAGCGGGTCCATGAGCTGCGCTCGCGAATGGACTTGCTGCACTCCGGCATCAGTGCGCGGGAATCGGAGGCCGACCGGCTCTACGACGACATGAAGAAGGCGGCCGACAAGGACCGGCGCGGCATCCGCGACCGGATCGACGACCTGGAACGCGAGCGGCGCCGGATGCGGCGCGAAGCGGACGACCTCAGCTACGAGCTTGGCGAGGCCGAGCGCGATCTCGAGTTCTTCCGCCAGAACCCGGGCGCCCGGCTTTCGCCGGCCGGTTACTGAGGAAAACGAAAAAGGGCTCCGGCAAAACCGGAGCCCTTCGAAATTACCGTATCGACGGGATTACTTGGTGGCGGCTTCGTAGCGCTCCAGCACGTAGTCCCAGTTGATCAGGTTGTCGATGAAGGCTTCCAGGTACTTCGGACGCGCGTTGCGGTAGTCGATGTAGTAGGAATGCTCCCAGACGTCGACGCCGAGGATCGGGTCGGCACCGTGGACCAGCGGGTTTTCGCCGTTCGGGGTCTTGGAGATCTCGAGCTTGCCATCCTTGACGGAAAGCCAGGCCCAGCCGGAGCCGAACTGCGTCGTGCCGGCGGCGATGAAATCGGACTTGAACTTGTCGTAGCCGCCGAGATCGCTGTCGATCGCGCTCTGCAGCTTGCCCGGCAGCTTGGTGCCGCCGCCGTCCTTCTTCATCCAGTTCCAGAAGTGGATGTGGTTGAAGTGCTGGCCGGCATTGTTGAAGAGGGTCTGGTGGGTGCCATAGGACTTCTTGATCACTTCCTCGACGGAGAGATCGCCCATGCCCGCTTCCGAGGCCAGCTTGTTGCCGGTGTCGACATAGGCCTTGTGGTGCTTGTCGTGGTGGAATTCGAGCGTCTCGGCCGACATATAGGGGCTGAGGGCATCGTAGGCATAGGGCAGCTGGGGAAGTTCAAAGGCCATGATCTTACTCCTTTTCGGCAAAACACCGTGAAACGGTCGAGGCGGAACATAGGAGCGCATCGGCCAAGAGGCAACGCCTGACGGCCGAGAATCGGGACCAATTGCTCCCACGCGGCGCGAAAATCTGGTAGAGCCGCAAACGAAAGCCACGACGCACCGCAGGAGCTTCTAGATGTCGAAAACCATGAGAACCGCCACTCTTCTCGCCGCCGCGCTGGCGCTCTGCGCCGGCACCGCAGAAGCCTCCTCGGACGATGCCTGGGCAGCCTTCGCGCAGACCGTGGAGACCAAATGCCTGGCCGCGGCAAAGGACATGCTCGACGCCCCCCGCGCCGTGGTCGACCCCTTCGGCAGCGAGAGCTACGGCCTGGCCATCGTCACCGGCACGGCGAAGGGCACGACGACCGAGGTCAGCCACATCTGCGTCATGAACAAGCAGACGCAAGCCGCCGAACTCGGCAGCGAGCTTGGCGCCGACCGGGTGGCGGTACCGGCGGAGTGAGGCTTCAGGCGGCGCGGCGCCCCCTGGAGCCAACCAACAGGATCGCCTGACGTGATCCGGGCGCCGCCGATGCGGCGCCCGGATCAAAGCAGCCTATCAGGCGGCCGTGGAGCGGGCCCAGTCCATGTAGAGTTCCAGCGCCTTGCGGGCGACCGGGCCTTCCTGGAACTCGCGGTCGTCGAGTTTCGTCACCGGCACGATCTTGGAGTAGTTGCCGGAGGTGAAGATCTCGTCGGCGTTGCGGAAATCCTCGACCGTGAGGCTGACTTCGCGCACATCGAAGCCGGCCTGGCGAAGCAGGGTAAGGACGCGCGAGCGGGTGATGCCGGCGAGGAAGGTGCCGTTGGGGACCGGGGTCATGACCACGCCGTCCCTGACCATGAAGATGTTGGAGGAGGCGGTTTCGGCGACATTGCCGTTCATGTCGCGGGCGAGCGCATTGTCGAAGCCGCGCTGACGCGCCTCGATGATCATGCGGCCGCTGTTGGGATAGAGGCTGCCCGTCTTGGCGCCGGTCATGGCGACTTCCGGGTTGGGGCGGCGGTAGGGGGAAACCGTCAGCGACGAGGGCTTTGCCGTGTGCATCGGCGCCTCGAAGAGGCAGAGCGCGAAGCGGGTCGATTCCGGATCGGGGGCGACGACGCTGTAGGACGTGCCGTGCTCGGACCAGTACATCGGCTTGATGTAGATGGCGGTCTTGCCGTCGAACTTCTTGACGCCTTCCAGCGCCAGCCGCTCGATCTCCTCGGCGGCCATCACCGGCTTCATGCCCATGTTGGTGGCGGAGCGGTTAACGCGCTGGCAGTGCAGGTCGAGATCGGGCGACATGCCGTCGAACCAGCGGGCGCCGTCGAACACCGTGGAGCCCAGCCACATGGCGTGCGAGGTGGGGCCGATCAGCGGCGGGTTGCCTTCCAGCCATTCGCCTTCGACATAGGTGAAGGTCTGGGTACGCGGTGCGGTATTGACGGGCATGCGGGTCTCCTTGCGCTTTCGGCGGGAGTGAAGGCCGCCGGCCTTGCCGAGGTCAAGGGGTTTCTTCCAGCCGGAGGCAAGCCGCCGCGCAGGCCCTCTTGCGCATTCGCCTTGATTTGCAACGGTTTTGCGAAGGTCCAGCAGCGAAAGCTATCGGTGCATCACAAAATATCATGCGACGAGAGGCCCGTCAGGAGCGCGCCGGCGCGGGAAGCAGGGGATTGCGGGGATTGACGGCCTCGTTGGGCCCGAACTCCAGACGGGAGGTACCGACCCGGTCGATCAGCACGAGGCTGAGGACGGAACCGAGCAGGAAGAGGAGGAACAGCAGAAAAGGCCAGCGCATCAGGATCTCCGGGTTGGAACGCACAACACATCCACGGATAGCGGGCAGTCCGGGCCTCGTGCCTGGGCTGCCGCCGGGATCCATTCAGCGCAACAATGCGTCCTGCTGATGGCGGATCATCTTCCGGAGGATCAACGGAGGGTGGTGATGGTCACGGAACTCGCATGGCGGTCAAACGTTCCCGCCCTGTCTTTTGCGCGACACGAGACATCATCATCATCATCGAGCGGGCATCACTGGGGGGCTGACACGACATGACTTCGATTTTGTCCGAGGGCGAGAGCTGCTGGCGGGTGGCACGGGCCGACCGCTTCTCCGTCATCATCGACGCGGCCGACTTCTTCCGGCTGGCCAAGCAATCGATGCTGAAGGCGAAGCGGTCGATCTACATGATCGGCTGGGACTTCGACACGCGCATCCGCCTCGAGCCGGACAACGAGAACGCCCAGAAGCCCGACAAGCTCGGGCGCTTCCTCAACTCGCTGGCCAAGGACAACGCGGATCTCGACATCCGCATCCTGAAGTGGGACATCGGGCTGATCGCCTCGATCACCCGCGGCGAGACGCCCTTCTACCTGCTGCGCTGGATCTTCAACAAGCGCATTCACCTGAAGCTCGACGGCGCCCACCCCTCGCTGGCCGCGCACCACATGAAGCTGCTCGTCATCGACGACCAGGTGGCCTTCTGCGGCGGCATCGACATGACGATCTGCCGCTGGGATACCCGCGAGCACCTGGAATATCATCCTGCCCGCCGTTCGCCGCGCGGCAAGGAGGAGGCTCCCTGGCACGACGCCACCTCCTGCTGCTCGGGACCGGCGGCGGCGGCGCTTGCCGAGCTTGCCCGCAACCGCTGGCAGATGGCCACGGAGGAAAAGCTGGAGCCGCAGACGGTCGACAGCGACGCCTGGCCGGACGACCTTGCGGTTGAATACCGGGAGATCGACGTCGGCATTGCCCGCACGGCGCCGGAATACCAGGACCGCAAGCAGATCGCCGAGATCGAGACCGCGACGCTGGCGATCATCGCGGCGGCCAAGGAATCGCTCTACATCGAGAGCCAGTATTTCGCCTCGCGGCGGATCGCGCGCGCGATCGCCAAGCGCCTCGAGGAGCCGGACGGGCCGGAGATCGTGATCATCAACCCGGAGACGGCGGACGGCTGGCTGGAAGCGAAAACCATGGACTCGGCCCGCATCCGGATGATGAAGCTGGTGAGGGAGGCCGACCGGCACGACCGCTTCCGGATCTTCTATCCGGTCAACGAGGCGGAAACCTCGATCTATGTGCACGCCAAGCTGATGATTGCCGACGACCGCATCCTGAAGATCGGCTCGGCCAATCTCAACAACCGCTCGATGGGCTACGATACCGAATGCGACGTCATCATCGAGGCGGGCGAGGACCAGGCGGAGCTGCGCCAGAGCATCCTGCGCGAGCGCCAGGGGTTGCTGGCGGAGCATCTGGCGCGCACGCCGGAGGAGATCGAGGAAGCGCTGCGCGCCACGAACGGCTCGCTGATCGGCCTCATCGACCGGCTGAACCGCGACCACGGGCGGGGACTGCGGCCGATCGAGATGCGGGAGCTGACCGCCGACGAGGAAATGGTGGCCGAATCCGACGTCACCGATCCGGAGCGGCCGGCGGGCGTCGACTACAGCCCGTCCCACTTCCTGCGCAGGAAATTCCGCCGCAAGGCTGTCGTCTAGGCTGCCGATGCTGCCGCTCTAGGCGATCAGCGTCATCTTCGGTGCGGTATCGGCTGCGAGCTTGACCTGGTTGCGGCCCGACTTCTTGGCCTCATAGAGGGCTTCGTCGGCGGCAGCGACCAGCTCGTCGAAGGTTTCCCCATGCGCGATGAGCACGGCCACACCGCAGGAAACGGTCACATGCGGCAGCGGCACGCCGTCGATCATCACGCCCAGCTCCGAGATTGAGGCCCGCATGGCATCGAGACGCGTGGACGCGTCCGCCGCATCGGCTTCGCTCAACAGGATCAGGAACTCCTCTCCGCCGTAACGGAACAGCCAGTCGGTGGCGCGCAGGCTGGACTGGATGTGCTGGCTGACGGCGATCAGCGCCGCATCGCCGGCCTGGTGCCCATGCGTGTCGTTGTAGCGCTTGAAGTGGTCGATATCGAGCATGGCGATGCTGAGCGGCCGCTTGAACCGTTCCGCCCGTGCGAATTCCTTTTCGACGACGGCCTCGAGGTGACGGCGATTGTAGGCCTTCGTCATCGGGTCGCGGATCGACTGGTCGCGCAGGCTTTCGCGCAGGCGGATGTTGGAGAGCGTCAGGCCGACCTGGCGGGCCACCATTTCCGCGCGCCGGCGGATGTCCTCGTCCTTGTCCTGCCGGGCCGCGTCATCATGGACCAGGGTCAGCAGGCCAAGCGTTTCGCCATGCGCGCTGAGGGGGATGCACAGGGTGGCTTCGAACTTGCTATCGACGCAGAAATGCTCGCAGCACGGCGACACGTCGTCGGCCGAATGCATGTGGACCTGTCCGCGGCGCAAGCCCCAGCACTGCTGTGGCGCGAAATGCTGCGGCGCATCGCCGTCAGCTTCTCCCCAGGCGCTCAGGAGATCGAGACGGTTCCTGGACGGTGCCGTGGTGTAGATGGTGCCGGCGTGGCCGGGGAACATCTTCTGCAGGAAGGGGCCCATCACGGCCGAAATCTCCGCCATGTCCTCGCAGCTCTGCAGGAAGTTGCTGGCCTCGTTCAGCTGCGCGACCTCGTTGCGCTCGCGCACGAGGTTGTCCTGCCGTTCCTGGAGCTGGCCGGCCAGGACTTCGAGCTCCTCGGACGCCTGGATCTTGCGGTTCATCTCGCGCTTGGTGAGGTAATACAGGATGGCCAGAAGTGCGGCGATGGTGGCCACGAAGCCCGCAAGCGTGAAGAAGGCCGCCTGACGGGCGACGTCGGCCTCCTGCTGCCGTTCGGCCAGCGTGCTTTCCTCGTTGGTTTCCATGGCGCCGATCGTTTCGTGGAACTGACGGGCAATCCCCTCTCCACGGTTTCGGCGCACAAGCTCTGCCGCCTCGGTCGAGCTGCCCATGCTCTGGGCGTCAATCGTTTCCGCCATTTCGGCAAACTTCTGCGCGATCAGCTGGTCGATCTGCTCGACCTTGGCGAACTGCTGTTCGTCGTCGACCAGAAGCTCCCGGAGACGGTCCAACCGGCCCTGAACCCTGTTGGTGGCTCTGTAGTAGGGGTCGAGATAGCGGATGTTGGCGGTCAGGATATAGCCGCGCTGACCCGATTCCGCGCTCGCCATCTCGAAGGCGACCTGGGCAAGCTCGTCCTTCACGTCCAGCGAATGCTTGACCCGGTTCGCCGTCTCAACAAGGCTGGTCAAGCTGGCGTAGAGGACCGCGCTGTTGACAGCGAGAACCCCGCAGGCAACTGCGATGAGTAGACCACGTTTCCATTTGGCCAGCCGGTTCATGAATTTTCCTGAAATGCGAAAGTTCCAGCGTTACGCCACAATGCTTTCCAAGTCGTAAACATGGTCTTCGGACCGGCGAGCCCTAGGTCATGGCGGTGTGGAGGTGCTGGCCGCTGGATGCAGGCGATCAGCCTCCGGCCCTGTTTCCCGACCACAGGTCCCGGACGGGATCGGCCTGCTCCTCGCTTTCCGTCGGGTCGCGGAATTCCTTGAAGACCGCCCACATCACCTTGACCTCGCTTTGCAGGATGGCGGTGGGCCGGATGCCGCCGCTGGCGAAGTTGCGGTACTTCTCGCCATAGGCCTTCAGGAACACGGTCGCGGCATCGAGCATGGCCAGGGCCTTGGCGGCGCGGCGCTGCAGGTGATCATGATCGCGCTCCAGCGCCTCGCAGCGATCGAGCAGCAGACGGATATCGGATACGGCGACCACCGCGGTATCCGCACCGGCCGTCTGGACCTGGTCACGCAGGCGGGCGGCGGCATCTTGATGCGTGTTGCTCATGTGGATGTCTCCGGCAGACTGTTGCGAGCCCCCCGCCAGAGTCGCAGTGGCCCTGCCAGTTCCGGTTTGGACAGGGGACGGCGGCTCCGATGCTCTTCGGCAAGGCAAGGGACTCGATCAGTGACGTTTCTATGACACCTTGCCGCGTTCCGCCAGAAAATCCAGGAGCGCCCGCACGCGCGACGGCAGCGGGCCGCCCTGCCCGACGTAGATGGCGTAGAAGTCCTCCTCGTCGCCGGCGCTGAAGTCCTCAAGGATCGGCACCAGCCGACCGGCGCGGATGTCCTCGCGGATGACGAAGGCACCCATGCGGACGATGCCGACGCCGGCAAGCGCCAGCTGGCGCATACCCTCCCCGTCGTTGACCTGCACGGTGCCGGCGGGGGTGACCGCATGGGGTTCACCGTCGACGCGAAAGGCCCAGTCGCGCAGGCTGCGGGTATAGGCGAAGCGCAGGAGATTGTGGTGCGCCAGTTCGGAGGGATGCTGCGGCGTGCCAAAGCGCTCGAGATAGGCCGGCGATGCCGCCACGATCAGACGCGTCTGGCCGAGCTTGCGGGCCATCAGGCTGGAGCTCTTCAGGGGCCCGGTGCGGACGGCGACATCGGCGTGGTCGGCGAGCAGGTCGATGACGACGTCGGTCTGGGCGATATCGAGCGTGACGCCCGGATAGAGCGCCAGGAATTCCGGCAGCAGCGGGTTGAGGACATGGGCGCAGTAGACGGAACTGCTGTTGAAGCGGATGCGGCCGACCGCCTCCACCGCCGAGCCCGCGGCGCGCTCGGCATCCTCGATGCCGGCCAGCACCGCCGTGGAGCGTTCGAAGAACTCCCGCCCCTCCGGGGTCAGTTGCAGGTGGCGGGTCGAGCGGCTGATCAGCCGGGCGCCGAGGCGCTTTTCCAGCCGGCTGATGAGCTTGCTGACGGCGGAGGGCGTGAGCGACAGGCTGCGGGCGGCCGCCGAGAAGCCGCCGCTTTCGACGACGCGGACGAAGACTTCCATCTCGCCGGAGCGGTTGATGTCAATGCGCGCCATTCGTGAACTCGGTTCATAGATGCTGTTCCTCCCGACAATCTACATCACAGATGCACATGGGTCTATCTGTTCGGCAACACTCCAACCGAACGAGGAACCCTATGCCTCTCGCACTCTATGCCCTTACCGCCGGCGCCTTCGGCATCGGCGTCACCGAATTCGTCATCATGGGCCTGCTCCGGGAAGTCGGTGCCGACATGGGCGTCTCGATCGCCACCGCGGGCCTGCTTATCTCCGGCTATGCGCTCGGCGTCGTCTTCGGCGCCCCGACGCTGACGATCCTCACCGGCCGCTGGCCGCGCAAGACAGTGCTCGCCGGACTGATGCTGATCTTCATCGTCGGCAACATCATCTGCGCGCTGGCGCCCAGTTACGAGATCCTGATGGCGGCGCGTATCGTCACGGCGCTCGCGCACGGCACCTTCTTCGGCGTCGGCTCGGTCGTCGCGACGAAGCTCGTCGCGCCGGAGAAGCGCGCCTCGGCGATCGCCATCATGTTCACCGGGTTGACGGTCGCGACCGTGCTCGGCGTGCCCTTCGGCACCTGGCTCGGACAGCAGTTCGGCTGGCGCTCGACCTTCTGGGCGGTCTCGCTCGTCGGACTGGCGGCCTTTGCCGTCATTGCCGCGCTGCTGCCGAAGGACGAGGGCAAGCCCGAGGCCTCCGACTGGCGCCGGGACCTGAAGGCCATCTCCCGCCTGCCGGTGCTGCTCGGCCTGCTCACCACCGTGCTCGGCTATGCCGGCGTGTTCGGGGTCTTCACCTATATCGCGCCGCTCCTGACGCAGGTCGCCGGACTTTCGGATGCCGCCGTCTCGCCGATCCTGCTCGTCTTCGGACTGGGACTGATTGCCGGCAACCTGCTCGGCGGCAGGCTGGCCGACCGCAACCTGCGCCGGACCGTGCTGGTGACGCTGGCGCTCCTCGGCGTGACGCTGGCGCTGATGCCGGCGGCCTTCCTCAGCCCCGTGCTCACCGTGATCTTCGTCGGCCTGCTCGGCCTCACCGCCTTTGCGACCGTCGCGCCTCTGCAGATGTGGGTGCTCGGCAAGGCGGAGGGTGCCGGCGAACAGCTCGCCTCGAGCTTCAACATCGCCGCCTTCAACCTCGGCAATGCGCTCGGCGCCTGGGTCGGCGGACTGGCCATCGAGCATGGACCGGGGCTCGCCTTCATCCCCTATGTCTCCGCCCTCTTCCCCGTCGCGGCCATCATCATCGCGCTCGTCTCGATGCGGGGCGAACGGCGCAAGGCGCAGGCCACGGCCGCCATCGCCTGAGCGCCCTCACTCGGATCGCCTCGATAATTCCGGTTGAAGCGAGGCGGTTCGGCCCCATGTAGAGGGGGCCTTTCCTCCGGCTTCTAGCCGTGCATTTCCAAGGAGTTTTTCATGCATACTGTCAGCGCAAACGGCGCCCATATTCCAGCCCTCGGCTTCGGCACATTCCGCATGCCGGACGAGGACGTTCAGCGGGTTCTGCCGCAAGCCCTGAAGCTCGGCTTCCGGCATGTCGATACCGCCCAGATCTACAAGAACGAGGCGGCCGTCGGCGATGTGCTCAAGTCGTCCGGCGTCCCCCGCGACGAGATCTTCCTGACCACCAAGGTCTGGGTCGACCGGGTCGGCCACGACGCCTTCATCGCCTCCGTGGACGAGAGCCTTGCCAAGCTGAAGACGGACTACGTCGATCTCCTCCTGCTGCACTGGCCGCAGAGCGAAATGCCGCTGGCCGACCGCATGGGCGCGCTGAACGAACTGCGCGAGGCCGGCAAGGTTCGCGACATCGGCGTCTCGAACTTCTCCACGGCCCTGATGGCGGAGGCCGTCAGCCTGTCGGATGCGCCCGTCGTCACCAATCAGGTCGAATATCACCCCTATCTCGACCAGACCAAGGTGATCGAGGAGGCCCGCAAGACCGGCATGTCGGTGACCGCCTACTACCTGATGGCCGACGGCAAGGTGCCGCAGGACGAAGTGCTGAAGGATATCGGCGCCAAGCACGGCAAGTCGGCGGCGCAGGTGGCGCTGCGCTGGGCCGTGCAGCAGGACGACGTGATCGCGCTGTCGAAGACCGCGACCGAGAGCCGGCTCCAGGAAAACCTGCACATCTTCGACTTCGCGCTCAGCGAGGACGAGATGGCGGCGATCCACGCGCTCGCCCGTCCCGACGGCCGCATCGTCAACCCCGGGCATCTCGCCCCGAAGTGGGATTGAGACAACAAAAAAGCCGCCGGAGCGATCCGGCGGCTTTTTGCATGTGCTTCTGCGAAGAACTCAGACGAACTGGCTGAGGCCCGGGACCGAGGCGACGACCGTGTCGACGGTCTCGTCGCCGGCATGCTCGCGCGCAACCTTGATGGTTTCCTTGGCGAGACCGGTGATCTCGCCCATGCCGAGGCCGAGGCTCATCAGCTGCTGGCCGAGCGCCATGACGCCGCCACCGAAACTGGCCATCAGGCCACCGAGCAGGCCGCCGCCGCCCGCGCCCTCGCCGTTGAACTTGGCGACCAGCTCCGGCGCACCGGGGATCGATTCGATCATTCTGGCGACTGCGGCATCGTCAGCTTCGCGCTGCAGGAAGCCGAGCATCATGCCGACGGCCTTTTCAGCCGTGTCGGGGGCAATACCGACGTTGTCGGCGACGCGGGTCACGAGTTCGTTCATGAGATTCTCCTCAATGTTTTGACGTTGACGTCAAGGTAATACGGAACTTCCGGCGCCGTCCAGCGCCAAATGCGCAGATCCACGGGGAAGGATCAAGAGGAGGCCTTGCCGAGATGATCGGCCATATAGGCGCCGCGCTTGCCCATCGGCTCGTCCGGACCGGTGGTGGAATCCTGCGCCGTCTGATGCTCCAGCTCGGCGTTCAATTCGGCGCCGACGAGGACGATGACGACGGACACCCAGGTCCAGACCATGAAGCCGATCAGGGCGCCCAGCGTGCCGTAGGTGGCGTTGTAGTTGGCGAAATTGGAGAGGTAGTAGGAGACGGCGATGGAGGCAATCAGCCAGAAGACCGTGGCAAAGCCGGTGCCCCAGGTCAGCCAGCGCGCTTTTGCCGGCTCCCGGCTCGGGCCATAGCGGTAGAGGAGCGCTATTCCGCCCATCACGAATAACAGCATCAGCGGCCAGCGGAGGAGCCTGATGGCCGTTTCCGCAATGCCGCCGATCGACAGGAAGGAAAGGACCGCCGGAACGATCCCGACCGCCACCGTCAGGACGATGATGAGGATCAGGGTGCCAAGCGTGAACAGCAGCGAGACGCCGGTAAGCTTCAGGAAGCTGCGCTTCTCTTCCTCCTCATAGGCAACGTTCATGGCCTGGAAGAGCGCCTTGATGCCATTGTTGGAGCTCCACAACGCGATGCCGAGACCGGCGATCAGGCCGATGCTCAGCGTCGAGCCGTCCTGGGTGGCCAGCGATCGCAGCTGCTCGATAAAGATGTCGAGCGCCTCGCTGGGCATGACGGAGCTCAGGAACTGGATGCGTTCGGCGATCTGGTTTGGATTGGCGAAGAAGCCGTAGAGCGAGACCAGTGCCGAAATGGCGGGAAACAGGGCCAGCAGAAGATAGTAGGTGACGCCGGCGGCAACCAGCATGACGCGATCCTCGTTGATCGCCGCGTAAAGGCGCCAGAAGACGTCCTTCAGGCCGGTCTTCGGTATCTGGTTCGGCGTGGACGCGTCGCGCCCGCGCCCCGGTTCCTGCTGCTCTGCCCTGACTGCATCGTCCTTCACGTTCCTGCTCCCTTACCCGTCAAACGTCAGCGAGCACTGCCGCGACCGTTGCCCGGCCCTGCAGCGCCCTCTATAACCCTTGCGATCCTAACGCCGCGAGGGAGCGCCAGTTGCATGATGGACGAAGGAAAACTCTTTCTGGGCGGCAGCCGGAAGCCCGACGATTCCTTCAGCAAGCCCGAATATCTGCATCTCCCCTTCGCCAACCGCCACGGGCTGATCACCGGCGCAACCGGGACCGGCAAGACCGTGACGCTGCAGATCCTCGCCGAGAGCTTTTCCAGTGCCGGCGTTCCGGTCTTCTGCTCCGACATCAAGGGCGATCTTGCGGGGATCGCCGCACGCGGCGAGGAGAAGGATTTTCTTCTCAAGCGCGCCGAGCAGATCCAGTTTTCCGAGTATGACTTCGACGCCTTCCCGACGATCTTCCTCGACCTCTACGGCGAGAAGGGCCACCGCGTGCGCACCACCGTCGCGGAGATGGGGCCGCTGCTGCTCGCCCGGCTGATGGATGCGACCGACGCGCAGGAGGGCGTGCTCAACATCGCCTTCAAGATTGCCGACGAGGGGGGCATGGCGCTGCTCGACCTCAAGGACCTGCAGGCGCTGCTGAACTACGTGGGCGAGCATGCCAGCGAGATCTCCAGCCGCTACGGCTTCGTCTCCAAGGCCTCGGTCGGTTCGCTGCAGCGCGGCCTGCTGGTGCTGGAACAGCAGGGCGCGGCGCATTTCTTCGGCGAACCGGCGCTGGAGATTTCCGACCTGATGCGCACCACGCAGGACGGACGCGGCATGATCACCGTGCTTGCCGCCGACAGGCTGATGAACAATCCCCGGCTCTACGCGACCTTCCTGCTCTGGCTGCTGTCGGAGCTCTTCGAGGAGCTGCCGGAGGTGGGCGATCCGGAGAAGCCGAAGCTGGTGTTCTTCTTCGACGAGGCGCATCTGCTCTTCAACGAAGCGCCGAAGGTGCTGGTCGAGCGCGTCGAGCAGGTGGTGCGGCTGATCCGCTCGAAGGGCGTGGGCGTCTATTTCGTCACGCAGAACCCGCTCGACGTGCCCGAGACTGTGCTCGCCCAGCTCGGCAACCGGGTGCAGCATGCGCTGCGCGCCTATACGCCGCGCGAGCAGAAGGCGGTGAAGACGGCGGCGGAAACCTTCCGGGCCAACCCGGACTTCGACACCGGCGAGGCGATCACCGCGCTCGGCACCGGCGAGGCGCTGGTCTCGACGCTGGAGGGCAAAGGCGCGCCGTCGGTGGTGGAGCGGACGCTGATCCGCCCGCCGTCCTCGCGCATCGGGCCGATCAGTGATGCGGAACGGCAGCGGATCATCGAAGCGAGCCCGATCGCCGGCCGCTACGACCGCGACGTCGACCGGGAGTCGGCCTACGAGATCCTGATGGCGCGGGCGGCGAAGGCGACGGCTGCCAAGCAGGAGAGCGAGGAAGAGCCCGCCGACAGCGCCGCCGGCCGCTGGAGCCTGCCGGGCTTCGGCGACGAGCCGGAGGAGAAGCCGGCGCGCAGCCGCAGCGCCGGACGCTCCGGCTACCAGCGCGAGACGGTGGTGGAGGCGGCGATGAAGAGTGCGGCGCGCTCGGTCGCCAATTCGCTCGGCCGCGCCATCGTTCGGGGCATCCTCGGCAGCCTCAAGCGGTAAAGCCGGGGGCGCAAGGTCCCTCCCCGGCTCCGCGCCGCCACCAGAACTGTCTCAGCGCTTGCGGACGAATTCCGTGCGCAGAACCAGACCCTTGATGGCGTCGTGGCGGCAGTCGATCTCTTCCGGGTTTTCGGTCAGCCGGATCGAGCGGATGACGGTGCCCTGCTTCAGCGTCTGGCCGGCGCCCTTGACCTTGAGGTCCTTGATCAGGGTGACGCTGTCGCCGTCCTGGAGAAGCGTGCCGGAGGCGTCGCGGACTTCAAGGTTGGTCGCACCGGCGGCCGCTGCCATTTCGGAGGCCGGACGCCATTCGCCGGTGACCTCGTCGTAGATGTAATCGTCGTCGTCGGCTGCCATGTCGAATGCTCCTGAGGTGCGGGATACGCGGTGTCATTGTCGCGCTATAGCAGCCGTGCGATCCTGCGCAAGTTGTGAGGCTTCGCATCCGCGGGATGGGCCAGCCATCGCAAAGGAATTCAGTCGACGTTTGCAGGGAACGGGAGGGGCGGCGCGCCGTTGCCCCTCCCGGACCCCGCCGTTCCGCCTTCACCTCATCGCACACGAAAAGCAGACGCATGGACGCCTACATCATTATTCTGACGCTGCTCGGCGTGGTCATCCTGCTGACGGCCTGGCTGCCGATGGTGCTGCGCGAGCTGCCGATGTCGCTGCCGATCTTCTGCATCGTCATCGGAGCGCTGTTTTCCTGGTCGCCGGTGGCTCCCTTCGCGGTCAATCCGCTGGAAAACCGCTATCTGACGGAGCATCTGACCGAATTCGTGGTGATCGTGTCGCTGATGGGGGCCGGTCTCAAGCTGGACCGCCCATTCGGCCGGGTGAACTGGCGCACGGTATGGCGGCTCTTGGGCATCGCCATGCCGCTGACGATCGCGGCCATCGCCTTCCTTGGCGCCTGGATGCTCGCCCTGCCGCTCGCCTCGGCGGTGCTGCTCGGCGCCGTGCTGGCGCCGACCGACCCGGTGCTCGCCTCCGACATCCAGGTGGGGCCGCCGAAGACGGGCGAAGAGGACGAGGTGCGCTTTTCGCTGACGGCGGAAGCCGGGCTGAACGACGGATTGAGCTTTCCCTTCGTCTACCTCGCCATCGGGCTCGCGGCGGTGGCCGACCGCGGCTATGGCGATATTCTCTGGACGTGGTTTACCGTCGATGTGGTCTGGCGGCTGGTGGCCGGTCTCCTCGTCGGTTGGCTGACGGGCCGTGTTCTCGCCTACCTCACCTTCCGGCTGCCGCAGCGCGCCAGCCTGTCGCGGACCGGCGAAGGGCTGGTGGCGCTCGGCATCACCTGTCTCTGCTACGGCCTGACCGAACTCGTGCACGGCTATGGCTTCCTCGCCGTCTTTGTCGCCGCGATCACGCTCCGGTCGGTGGAACGCCAGCATTCCTATCACAAGAGCCTGCACGACTTTGCCGAACAGATCGAGCGGCTGCTGATGATGGTGCTGATCGTCTGCTTCGGCATGATCCTCGGCGACGGGCGCATCTTCGCGGCCATCAGCTGGGAAATCGTGCTGGTGGCGGTGATCTCGATCTTCCTGATCAGGCCGCTGTTCGGCTGGATCAGCCTGATCGGCCTGCCCAACCGAGCCAGCGAAAAGGCGGTGATCAGCTTCTTCGGGATCCGCGGCCTCGGCTCGTTCTATTACCTGGCCTTCGCCACAGGCCAGGTCAGCTTCGGCACCGAACCGACGCTCTGGATCACGGTCTTCCTGATCGTGCTGATGTCGATCGTGGTGCACGGCGTGGCGGCGACGCCGGTCATGCGACGCATGGACCGGAACCGGTGGAACACCGAACTGGCGGAGAAACGCTAGAGGCGGGCAACCCTCTAGTCGCCCTCGTCCGGAATATTGAGGATCTCGCCGCAGGCCTTGCAGTGGACGGCATCGGAATCATGCCGCTGCAGGCCGCAGCGCGGACAGGGGTAATGCACCTTGTTGGGGCGCACCACCGCCTGCGCCAGGCGCACAAAGAGCGAGATGCCGACGATCATGGTGACGACGGAGGTGAGCTTGCCGGCGGTGCCCGGCAGCGTGATGTCGCCGAAGCCGGTGGTGGTGATCGTCGCGACGGTGAAATAGAGCGCGTCGACGAAGCCCTCCTCACCCGGCCGGTTGTAGAAGAAACTGGTGTAGACGAAGCCGGTGGCGATGAAGAGGAAGACCAGGAGGTTGATGAGCGCGCGTACCACATCGAGCAGATGCGGGTAGCCGGCGCGGCGCAACCCCACCCGCAGCAGCGTGCTGTTGCCGACGGCCCAGAGCCGCATCGCCCGCAGGAAGGCAAAGTTGTAGAGCACGTCCGGGAAAAGCAGCGTCGCCAGGATGACGATGTCGATCCAGGTCATCGGCCGACGCAGCAGAACGCCCCAGGTCGGCGCGGCGACGATGCGGAGCAAAAGCTCGGCGCCGATCCAGACGGCGATCAGGTAATCGATGATCAGGTAGGAGGGGCCGGCCCGCAGGTAGGGGCCGAACAGGAAGAAGGCGAGGATGGCGAGATCGACAACGGCAAAAAACGCCTGCCAGCGCAGCGCCATGGCATCCTTACCCCGCTCGATGCGCTGCAGGGTGTTCCGGAAGAGATGGAATCGCGGGGCGGGGCCGGCGTCGGATCTTTGGAATATCATGCCCGCACCATAGCGGACGCAGGAGCGGCATCAAGCGTATCGGAACGCCGAATGTCGCACCGGCTCAATGGATTCCCATCGTCCCGTCGACGCCATCTTCTCCGAGGCTCTTCAGGATGGCGCTGCGGGCCCGGTTCACCCGGCTCTTGATCGTGCCGATCGGGCAGTCGCAGCGCGATGCCGCTTCCTCGTAGCTCTCGCCGCGCATCAGCACGGTCTCGAAGGCATCGCGGTAGTGTGCAGGCAAGGACACCAGTGCGCGATGAAACTCCTGGGCCCGGATGGACCACTCCTGGGGCGCATCGATGGCACGGTTGAGCGACGCGCAATCCTCTATGCCGACAAACTCGCGCTTGCCCTGGCCATAGCGGGTGCAGAAGGTGTTGCGCATGATGGTGAACATCCAGGACTTCAGACTGGTGCCAGGCCGGAACTTGTCCAGGTTGGCGAAGGCCCGCAACAGGGTCTCCTGCACCAGGTCGTCGATGTCGCTGGCATTGGGGTAAAACCGGCGTGCGAAACTGCGCAGCGCGGGAACCAGTGTAAGAACCTCCACCTGAAGGTGTTCGTGGACGACGTGTTCTGTCATGGTAAACTCCCGTATCTATGACTTGAATACGTGAGCATCGGGATCGTTCCGCGCAGGGCAAAATTTCTCCGATTTGCCCTTTCAGGCCGGATAGCGGAAGCCCGCCTCACGATCCGCCATCAGGCCTGCGAGTTCCGTCAGCTTGTTTGGATCCGTGAGACCGAAGCAGTAAAGGCGCAGAACGATCTTCGCCACCTGTTCCGGGTTGTGCTCACGGTGCAGGCCTTCATTGCCGATGGTCAGGGCGCGCACCGTCGCCTGCAGGACTTTAAGATCCTCGGCCAGGAGGATCTCCGGATAGAAGAAGTGTTGATCTGCGGACATGATCGTGCATCTCCTCCGACATTGCGGGACGGACGGCCCAGGATCGGGCGTCTCCCTTGGTCCACAAGGGTAGATGCATGGCATGAAAGTTCAACAACAAATGTTACTGCAGGGTCGTTTCCGTCGCGCCGAGAAGATGGTGGACGATGGCGTTGATCGCCTCCGGGTTCTCAGAGCAGGTGAAGCCGCCCCGGATGCTTCCGGTCCGGGACGTGGCAAAAAGTGCCGGCACATCAATGGCATCGAAAAGCTCAACGACATGGAACAGTGCCTTGGCGTCGTAGTCGACATCAATGATCGCGCCGTCCAGCTTCGCGTCGGCAAGGGCTGCCGCCAGATCGATGGCAGCAACCGGCCCCTGCAGATCAACGCCGACGTCGGCGAATGCCTGCAGGACAGCGGGCTTGAGGAAGGACGGCGGTCCCACCACCATCAGTCTGATCCTGCGCATCGTTACCTTTTCACTCGGTTCGTGCCCATGCGCGAAATACATGGGCTTGGTGGGGCATATCATAACGACAGCCGCATGAACCTAGTTTTAACGGAGATGGCAAGTTCAGCTGACGCAGATTTTACCTCCGCATCGAGACCAGACTGAAAAATGCCCCCTGCGGATCCGTGCAGTGCGCGATCCAGCTGCCACCGGGAACCTCCATCGGACCGTGGACGATCTTGCCGCCGGCAGCCGTCACCCGGGCGATCGCCGCGTCGAGCCCGTCGACGTTGAAGTAGTAGACCCAGCAGGGTACCGGGACACTCTCGGGACGTGCCATCATGCCGCCAATCGCCTTGCCGTGCTCGGCGAAGATCCGGTAGACGCCCATCGGGCCCATGTCGTGGTCGTGGTCCCTGGTCCAGCCGAAGGTCCCGGCATAGAAGTCGAAGGCTTCCTGCAGGTCATTGGCATAGAGTTCGTACCATCCGACGGTGCCGGGAGCGCCCTCGGGCGCCGTCGGCATGTCGTCCACAGGGAGCGGCGTCATGATGTTGATGACAGCGCCGTGCGGATCGGCAACGACGGCAAAGCGGCCGACGCCGGGAATATCCTCCGGCTGACGATGGATCATACCGCCGCCCGCCTCGAATGCCCGGGCCGTCCGGTCGACGTCGTCGACCGCCACATAGCCGCTCCAGTTCGGAGGCACGTGGCCGGCAAGCTCCGCCGGCAGGGTCATCATGCCGCCGATGCCGGGGCATTTGTCACCTTCGCCGATCTCGAACAGATGGTAGGTCATCCCTTCCATCGGCATCGGCTTGACCGACCAGCCGAGCACGGCGCTGTAAAAGCGCCCGGCCGCCTCCGTGTCGGAGGTCATCAGTTCGCACCAGATGAATTTGCCGTGAGTCTCGCTTGTGCTTTCCTTTGCAGTCTGCAGCATTCCGACCTCCTGTGTTGGGCCATGGACGAGGTTTAAGCGATCAGGGTCGCAAGGAATTTGATCTAGGACATGCGGGTGTAACGGGCTTCCATGAACTGGTTCCAGCTGCCATCGGCCTGCCGGGCACTGGAGGTGAAGATGCGGTGGTCGTCGTCGGCGAAGACGATCTGCTCGCGGTACTCCCCCGTCTTGCCCGGATCGGCAAAATCCGGCCCCGAGGTGTAGAGGCTGAGGGTGGTGCCATCGGCAGACACCTCGCCCTCGTAGACCCACATGTGGCTCATCATCGAGCCGATCCAGCTGCCGACGTATTTGCCTTTCGCTGGATCGAAGCCGAGCGTCAGGACGGTGGTCGCCGCGCCGCCGCCGGGCATGTTTCCAGTGCCCTCGGCGACGAACCAGATGCCGTGCAGAGACCGCACCACCTCGGTCCAGGGATCGTCGCCGGTCATGTCCTTGGCGGTCACCTCCCAGGTGCCGACCAGTTTCTGCAGGAAGCCGTGCTCTGCCTGCGGCTTGGGCATTTCCATCATCGTCGGCTCCTCCCTCAGTGGCAGCAGGCGGCTGCAAGTTTCGGGGCGTCCTCGTATTCGTCGTGGCGCTTGACGAAATGCATGGTGCTGTCCTCGTTGCGGCCAAGCGGCGCGCGGTCGAGGATCATCAGCGTGCCGATCAGTTCCTCCGAACCGCGGGCATAGGTGGAATAGGTATGGAAGACCTCCCCCTCCGCGTTGCGGCAAAAGGCGCTCAGGCCCGGCAGTTCGTCATGGGCATCGGCGCGGTCGATGGCGGTGAAGTTGTAGGCGACCTTCTCCTTCGCCAGGTCCTCCTTCGTGAAGGAGACGTGGTAGTCGAAGTTGAAATCGCTGCCGTGGGACGAGGCCCAGGGGAACGTCCAGCCCATGCGGCGCCTGTAGGCCTCGATCTTTGCCAGCGGCGCCTGCGACACCGCCATCAGCGTCACATCGTGGTGGTTGAGGTGCGCCAGCGTGCCGTCCAGATGGTCGGCGAGGAAGGAGCAGCCGACGCAGCCGGCATCCCAATCCGGACCGAACATGAAATGGTAGACCACCAGCTGGCTGCGCCCGGCAAAGAGATCGGACAGCGATTTCTGGCCCTCCTGAGTGTCGAAGCTGTAGTCCCTGTCCACCCTCACCCAGGGGAGCGCCTCCCGTTCGGCGCGATTCCTGTCGCGCAGGCGGGTTTCTTCCTTCTCCTTCAGGAGCAGTGCGCGGCGGGCTTCCAGCCACTCTTCGCGCGATACGACGGCATGCTGCATGACCTTTCCTCCAAAGCTCATTCGCTTGACAATTACGTTGATATCAACATATATGGCGCATGTCAAACACCGTGCTGATTCCCTTTTCCACAACCCTCCATGTGCGCGATACGTGCCTCTGCCTTCACGTGCAGCGGGCGGCACGGGCGCTGGCCCGCCGCTTCGACAATGCCCTCAAGCCACTCGGGCTGAACAACGGGCAGTTTTCCCTGATGATGGCGCTGAACCGGCCGGAGCCGGCACCGATGGGACCGGTCGCCCATGTGCTGGCGATGGACCGGACGACGCTGACGGCGGCCGTCAAGGTGCTGGAGCGGCGCGGGCTCGTCGAAACCCTGCCCGACCCGAAGGATGGGCGCAGCCGCCTGATGCGCCTGACGGAGGCCGGCACCGCCCTCCTCGCCGCCGCGCTGCCGATCTGGACGCGGGTCCACGGCGAGCTCGACGAGGAGATTGGTTCGGAGATGGCACCGCTGCGCAAGACGCTGGCGGAGATCCGGTAGCTTTCGTCACCGATCACATGCCGACCGGACCGTGGCTCCCGGCGCAGCTGATGGAGAAGATCGTTCGTGAGCGCGCTCGGCATCGCGTTCGTCACGACCCTGGCGCTCGCCCTGCTGATCGGATGGGGCTTCCAGAACTGGTCGCCGTAACGGTCGCCGCTTCGCCTACTATCAGGCTCCAACACGCAAAAAGCCCCGCCATCGCTGGCGGGGCTTCGTTCGCGCTAAAGCCGATTAGCGCGAGTAAGGCGAGCTGCAATAGGCCCGGACGCCCACGCGCGGAACATAGGTGTTGTCCCAAGCGCGATAGGTGCGATAGCGATCCGCGCACCACTGCACGTGGCGGCTCGATACGGCCTGGGGCCGGCCCTGCTGGTTGTTGATCGCGCCGCCGATGATGGCGCCTGCGCCGAAGGCTGCGAGCGGGTACCACCAGCCGTCGTTGTGGCGACGATAGCCGCGACGCTGCTCTCTCGAGCCCCTGTGGCCGCGATATTCGCCGCGACGATGGTCACGGCCCCGCTCGAACCGACGACGGTCGTCGCGATCATGGCCACGGTACTGTACCTGCTCGAAAGCAGCCGATACGGACGGTGCCTGGACGGACGGCATGACTACCGCGCCTGCGGGAAAGACGGAGGTCGCCAGCATCAGAACGCTCATGGCCCCGGCGGTGAGTGTCGTTCCAAATATCTTCATCGTGAAATTTCCTTTTCGCACATTGATACAAAAGCACAATTCAGTTTCGTCTAATGGACATGAACCTCGCCTTAACGGCGAACGTCTTTCGGGAATGGCTATCTGGCGTTGAAATTCGACGACCGGGGTGTCGTCAGCCGCAGCGCCATCGCGGGCGGCGTCACTGCGGACGGTTGCGGAGCAGCGCAACAAAAAAAGGGAGCGGCGAGCCGCTCCCTTTGCGTCTTTGTCGTCGGATGATCAGGCGACGGAGACCGGAACTTCCGTCGAGGTGCGCATGGCGTGGCTGTAGGGGCAGACGATATGCGCCTTGGCGACCAGATCTTCCGCCTGGGCCTTGTCCATGCCCGGGATGCTGACCGAGAGGGAGACCTCGATGCCGAAGCCGGTGCCATCGTCGCGCGGACCGATGCCGACGGTGGCGGTCACCTTGGCGTCGTCGGGGATCTTCACCTTTTCCTTGCCGGCGACGTTCTTCAGCGCGCCGAGGAAGCAGGCGGAATAGCCCGCCGCGAAGAGCTGTTCGGGATTGGTGCCGGTGGCGCCGTCGCCGCCCATTTCCTTGGGCACCGTCAGCGTCACGTCGAGGACACCGTTTTCGGAAACGGCGTGGCCGGAACGGCCGCCGGTGGCGGATGCCTTGGTCGTGTAGATAATAGCCATGTGGAAACTCCTCGGGTTGAATGATGCCTATTTCAATAGCGCGCAATTTAATTTTACGCAACAGCATTGCGCATTGTTCTTGAGGTCGGCATCGGAGATAATAGGGGAGATAGGCCACAAGCGGATAATGTAAGGGACCGAGATGCAGAAAAGGCAGACCGAGAGCGGAAACAGGAAGGCGCCTCCCCGGCTGGAGACGCAGCTCTGCTTTGCCATCTACGGCGCGGCGCATGCCTTCAATCGCGCCTACAAGCCGCTGCTCGAGCCGCTGGGGCTCACCTATCCGCAGTATCTGGTGATGCTGGCGCTGTGGGAGGAGGACGGCCAGGCCGTCAAGGCGATCGGGGAGCGGCTCGGGCTTGATTCCGGCACGCTCTCCCCTCTCCTCAAGCGCCTCGAGCAGGCCGGACTGGTAAAGCGCCTGCGCGACAGCCGCGACGAGCGGCAGGTGCGGATCCTGCTGACGGAGAGAGGCGATGCTCTGCGGCACGATGCGACCGGTATCATGCCGGCGATCGGTTCGGCCACCGGGTGCAGCCTCGAGGAGGCGGAGGCGCTGCGTGACGGACTGGTGGCGCTGCGGACGCGGCTCAACCTCAGAGGAGACTAAGGGCAGCGATGACCTGCGGGCCTTATTGCGGCCGGGCGCAGCGGTCAGCCGTGCTCCAGATCGGCAACGATCTTCTCTATCCACACCCGATGACGATCGGCGATCGCTGGATGGGCGTCGTGCTCCGCAGCGATGACGATCAGCGCCTTCCACAAGCACCAGCCGCGCGCCCGTCGCCAGTGTCGGCGTCAAGCCCGACACGGTTGCGAAATGCCTCACGGGCCGGCTGGTCGAGCAGCGTCCAGGCGATGGCGAGATCGCAGGCCGGATCGCCGGTGCCGCAGGTACCGAAATCGATGACGGCGGAGAGCTTGCCATTCTGCACCAGCAGATTGCCTTGCGTGACGTCGCCATGCACCCAGACAGGCGCATCCGTCCAACGTGATCCCAGAGCCGCATCCCAGATGGAGGTGATCCGCATAACGTCGATTTCGTCGGACAGGATTTCGATCGCGTCGCGTGTCTCTGCGTCATAGACCTGAAGATCGCCGCCACGATGGAAGTTGTGGAGCCCGGCGACCGGACCGTCTGCTGCGTCGATGGCGCGAAGGGCGTTGAGAAGATCCGCCAGATCCAAGGCAAAACCGGTGAGGTCGGCAATTCTAGACGGTTTTGCCGTCTCACCCTCGATCCAGCTGTAGACGGACCAGGGCCATGGATAGCCCTCGCCCGGCTGTCCGAGCCCGAGCGGCGTGGGAACAGGGAGAGGAAGCTGAGGCGCCAGCACCGGCAGCCAGCGCACTTCCTTTTCCACCTGCGCCACATAGCGTTCTGCGCTGGGCAGCCGAACGGACATGGCCGTCCCAAGATGGAACGTCAGGTTGTTCCAACCGCCTTCCGCAACCGCCTGTACCGGCAGCCCGGCCCATTGCGGAAACTGCGCGGCGACCAGGCGCTGCACAACAGCAGCATCGAGTTTTATTCTGGTATCCACCTAAACGAAATCCCTGCAAACGGAGCGCGTTCGCAGGGATTACCAATCGCAGATGACAGAATTACTGCCAGACGACGATGCGGGCCTTTTCCGGCACGCGTTCGTAGAGGTCGATGACGTCCTGGTTCATCAGCCGGACGCAGCCGGAGGAGACGGCCTTGCCGATGGAGCTCCATTCCGGCGAGCCGTGCAGGCGGTAGAGCGTGTCCTCGCCGCCCTGGAAGATGTAGAGCGCGCGGGCGCCGAGCGGGTTGTCGAGGCCCGGCGGCTGGCCGCCGTTGTCGGCGGAATATTTGGCCAGCTGCGGCTGGCGGGCGATCATTTCCGCCGGCGGCGTCCATGTCGGCCATTTCCGGCGCCACTGGATGACACCCTCGCCTTCCCAGGAAAAGCCTTCGCGGCCGATGCCGACGCCGTAGCGCATCGCGGTTCCACCGGGCTCGACGAGGTAGAGGAAGCGCGAGGCGGTATCGACGACCACGGTGCCCGGGCGTTCACCGGTCGGATCGACGACCTGCTGGCGATAGTAGCGCGGGTTGATCTGCCAGTAGGGAACGGCCGGGATGACGAAGCCGCCATCGACGACCGAGCCGTACATCGCGTCGAGTTCTGGCGAGCGACCGGCGCGAAGCTGCTGCTGCGGAGGCGGCGCGAAAGCGACCGGCGTGGCCGAGAATGGACGCGGGCTGCTGGAGGCGCAACCGGCCAGTGTCGAGGCTGCACCCGCCGCAAGAAGCGAGAGAACGCCCCGGCGGGAATAGGAAGTATTGCTGTTCATGTTCGGAAGACCGCCGATTTCTTGGTTCTTGACTAAGCCCATCAACGACACTCCCGGTGTGAAGGTTCCACCCGGGCGTGCGCGCGTTGCAGCTATCGTTTACGCTTCCCTGCGGCCACGGCAACGATTTTTAAAGGCACGTTCGCGTGAGCGGACACCCGCGTTTCAAAAAATCAGAGGACGACGATCGGCGTCGACGCAGGAACGCGGTCGAAAAGGTCGATGACATCCTGGTTCAGCATCCGCACGCAGCCCGACGAGGTGGCCTTTCCGACCGATTGCCAGTCCGGCGTCCCGTGGACGCGGTAGAGCGTGTCCTTGCCGTCCTGGAAGATATAGAGCGCGCGGGCGCCAAGCGGGTTGTTCAGCCCCGGATTGGCGCCGCCCTCGGAGGCTGCGAACTGGCGTAGCTCCGGCTGGCGCTCGACCATTTCGCCGGGCGGCGTCCAGCGCGGCCATTTCGCCTTCCACTGGATGGTGCCGCGGCCGGACCAGGAAAAGCCGTCCTTGCCGAGCCCGACGCCGTAGCGGATCGCCTTGCCGCCGGGCTGCACGAGATAGAGAAAATGCTGGCGCGGATCGACGACGATCGTGCCCGGCGCCTCCGTGGTCTGGTAGGAAACCTCCTGACGCAGGAAGCGCGGATCGATGCGCGAATAGGGAATGGCCGGCAGCGTGTGGCCCCCGTCGCGCAGGACGCCGTACATCGCACGGTGGACGGGATTGGAGATCGGCAGGCCATAGGTCTGGCGGTAGGTCTGGTGGAAATCCGTCGGATAGAGCTGGCGCCGCTGCGGAATGGCGCCCGGCATCGGCGGCGGATTGTTGGTCGGCGGATCGGCATAGGGCGGCACATTGAAGACCGGCGCCGTCTCCTGCACGAAGACATCCGGGTTCATGCGGCTCGTGTCGGTGACCAGGATGCAGCCGCCGAGCGAAAGCATGGCGGCTGTGGCGCTGACCAGCGACAGGGATTTGCGCAGAGACTGAGGCAAGAACGACATGGCGACCCGATTCCGGCAGATGATACCGCGAGCACCATGCAGGTTGCGGCTGGCGTGAAGCTGGCGTCGCGGCAGGATCAGCGTGCAGGAGGACGGTTTTCTGCCGTCCTGCGGCTGGCACGCGCCCGCCGCGGGATTGGGGTGATCGCGGCGGCAGGTGCCGCAGCCGGTTCTCCGATCAATGGCACGGCTCCGCATCCGGCGATGATCGGTCGCAACTAGATATTACGGGTGATTTCTTGGGGACGCATTGGTTTCTGTTCGGTAAAGATTCCTAGGCTAGATCTGGATGACGGAGGCAGGTCCTGCGGCGGAAACGCGCGTGGCCTGTCGTCGAGCCCTCACTCGCGCAACTGGATCCCCATTCATGTCACGTCCAAAGGTAAAAACAGCTCTCGCCGGCATCCTGATAGTGCTCGGTGCCGCATTCGCCCTCTTCGGCGCCTTCGCCGTCAATCGGCTCGGCGCGATCGAGCACCACCTGATCGAGATCGCGACGGAAGCGATGCCGAGCGTGGTGACCATGAAGGACATGGAAGTACAGGTCGAAAAGATCCGCAATTCCTTCCGCAGCCACATCCTGCGCGCCGACGCCGAAGGCAAGGCAAGCGCGGAGAAGGCCGTCGACGCCGCCTATGCCGTTTTCGGAGAAGACCTTCGCAAGGCGAGAACCTTCTCCCCACCACCCGAAGAAGCCGCAGCGCTGAACGCCGTAGAGGAGGCGATGAAGACTTATGTCGGGTTTGCTCCCCGTGTCTTCGAACTCTCCAATGCCGCAGACGTGCAGGGTGCCAACGAAATCCTCAGGACCGATATGGTCAAGTCGGCCGATGCCGCCACGGTCGCGCTCGCAAAACTGGTCGAAATCAGCATGTCGCATGCAGAAGAAGCGTACCAGAGTGCCCAGGCCGCCTATTCCACGACCTTGACCGTGACCTTTACCGTCATCGGGATCGTGGCAATCGCCATTGCCGGCGCCATCTGGTTCGCCATCACCGGCATCGCCAAGCCGATCCAGACGATCACCCACTCGATGAACAAGCTGGCGGCCGGCGACGCCGCGACTGCCATCCCCTATGCCGGCCGCGCCGACGAGATCGGCGAAATGGCCGCCGCCGTGGAAGTCTTCCGCAACAACGCGCTGGAAAGCCGCCGGCTCGAGGACGAGGCTGGCCGCTTGCGCAACCAGACCGAAGAGCAGCGCCGGCAGACCGCCGAGCAGGATCGCAAACGCGCCGAAGCCATGGCGCAGGCGACCAGCG